>CBFGRG010000354.1:0-4183 GCA_965651105.1 uncultured bacterium
AAGTGCCTTCGACGGCGTCACACCGCGCGCATGGCGACGCAGGCATTGATGCCCCCGAAACCGAAGGCGTTGCTGAGCAGGTGTGTCGCCTGCTGGTCGCGGCCACCGGGCGGGATGATGTCGAGGTCGCAGGAGGGATCGCGCTCGGCGAGGTTGGCGTTGCCGGGAAGGTGCCCGCGTTGCAGTGCCAGCGCGCAGATCGCGACTTCCATCGCCCCCGTCGCGCCGAGCGCATGCCCGTGCAACCCCTTCGTGCCGCTCACCGGCACCCGCTCGGCGTGCTCGCCCAGCGCGAGGCGGATCGCCTTGCATTCGGTCGGCTCGTTGAGGACGGTCGATGAGCCGTGCGCGTTGACGTAGTCGATCTGCTCCGGCGTCATGCCGGCGTCGCACATCGCATCGCGCATTGCCATCGCCGCGCGGGAGCCGTCCGGGTGGGGCTGGGTCATGTGATAGCCGTCGCTGCTGGTGCCGTACCCGGCCAGCTCGGCGTAGATGGGCGCGTTGCGCCCGCGCGCGTGCTCGAACGACTCCAGCACCAGCACGCAGGCTCCCTCGGCAATGACGAATCCGTCTCGCCCGGCGTCGAAGGGCCGGCTGGCGGTGGCCGGGTCGTCGTTGCGGGTGCTGAGCACGCGAATCATCGCGAACGCGCCGAAGGTCAGCGGTGCCAGCGGCGCTTCGGCGCCTCCGGCGAGCATCACGGGCACGCGGCCATCGGCGATCAGGCGTGCTGCTTCGCCGATCGCGATCATCCCGGCCGCGCAGGAGTTGCCGTTGGAGATCGAGGGTCCGGAGAGCCCCATTTCGATCGTGATGTTGGACGCCGCCGCGCCGCCGAAGACGGAGAGGGCGAGCATCGGGCTCACCTTGCTCGTCCCGCCAGTGACGTAGGCGCTGTGTTGCCCCTCGGCGAAGGCGACCCCGCCGAGGGCCGAGCCGACATAGGCGACGGCACCGTCGCGGGCGGCGCAGTGCGGATCGAGCCCGGCGTCGTCCAGCGCCATCTGCGCGGCGACCAGCGCGAGCTGGGAGAACTGATCGAGGCGGCGGGCGCGTTTCGGCGGCATGTGGTCGAGCGGATCGAAGGCGACCTCGGCGGCGATCTGGCTGGGGAAGTCGGAGGGATCGAAGCGGGTGATGCGGCGTACGGCGGACTCGCCCCGGCGGACGCCATCCCAGAGTCCCTCGACCCCGGTGCCGATGGGGGTGATGGCGCCGATTCCGGTGATCGCGATGCGGTGTCTTGTCTTCATCTTGGGGTCCCATCCGGGCGGAACCGCTGATCGCGGTTTTCGACGATGCCCTTGATCGTGTTCAGGGTGCGGCCGGCGATCGCTTCAACGAAATGCGGGCCGATGATGCGGTCGGCGACGAGCCCACCGACGACCGGCCAGGGTGGCGTGAAGTCATGGTCGATGGTGACGGCGACGCCGTGCGGGCCAGGGATGAAGGTCCAGGCGACATCCATGCCCTTGGTGACGCCGCCGATGTGGTGGAAGCGGATGATGGGCGTGGGGCCGTCGCGCTCGACATCCTGCCGGGCGCGCCATTTGACGGGGAAGCGCCCGCGCCGGGCGGCCATCTCGACCGCCTTGTGGTCGCCGCCGCCTTCCAGCACGGTCACCCACCGATAGTGAGGCAGGATATCGGGCCAGCGCTCGGTCGCGACCGCAAGGTCGACGATGTGGTCGAGCTCGCCGCGCATCAGGACGGTGTTCGCCGTTTGCATGGTGCCTCCAGTCGCAGGTCGGTTGTCGTGGTGCCGCCCCTGTGGCGGCCTGTAAAGACGGCATGAATATGCCGTCACTCTGAGCGGAGCGAAGAGTCCCCGCGCGAAGCGCTCGACAGCGAAGCTGGCGCATCGACGATGGCACCGACGCACGAGACCCGAGTGCCATTGCGCTGCGCTTCGCGCGGGGACTCCTCTACACGGGGGCTTCGCCCTCGGCTCGGAGTGACGTTGAGGTGAGGCGCGCCGGCTGCGAAGTGCATCGCTCGTCTCCGTTCGCATGCCTTCCCAATTACGGACGCAATAATCGGGCCAGATACAACGGCGAGAGTGCCTGGGTGGCCGGACGCAGGTTGCCGAGCACGCCGGCGAGCGTCAGCCCCAGCTCCTCCCGCGCGGCGAGCCGATCGGTGACGTAGTCCATCAGTGGCGGGGTATTGACGAAACCCTGCACCACCCAGCTGACCGTGTGTTTTGCGGTGAACGCCCCCCGGCGCGCCCGCCGGTAGGGCGCCAGCGCCTCGGCGGAGAGGTCGCCTGCTCGCAGGGCGGCGCTCGCGACCGGGGCGGCGAGCCGGGCACTGTGGAGGGCGTCGTGCACCCCCTCGCCGACAAATGGATCGAGAAACGAGGCGGCGTCGCCGACCAGCAGCCAGCCGTTCCCGGCGACGCGGCGGGCGCGGCGTCCCATCGGCCCGACGCCGCGGATCGGGCCGAGCCGCTCGGCGCCCTCGACCCTCGCGGCGATCCCGGGGAGCGACTGGATGGCCGCGGCGAAGGTATCTTCGAGCGAGCCTGTTCTCGCCTTCAGCGCGTCGGTGGGCACGACGACGGTGAGGTTGACAAGGCCGCCCTCGAGAATCGCCAGCCCGGCGTAGGCGCCGCGACCGACGTGCATCTCGCCGCAGCGGTCGAGCCCGGTCACGCCCCGGTAGTGGGCGGCGAGGGCGGTTTTGCGCGGCCACCGCCACGGGATGTCGAGCCCGAGCGCGCGGGCGACGGCCGAGCTGTGGCCGTCGGCGCCGATCACGAGCGGCGCATGGAAGGTTTCGCGCCCGCCGTCGATGGTTGCTTCGACACCGGTGACGTGACCGTTCTCGGTTACGAGGTCGCGGACGTGAGCGCGCTCGACGACCTCGACGCCGGCACATCGGGCGCGATCGAGCAGGATGCGGTCGAGGTGCCAGCGACGCAGGCCGATCGCCGCCCGTCCCGGCTCGACGCCGGCGAAATCGACCAGGAATCGGCCTCCGCTGGGCGCCTGGACTGCCATGCCGGGCATGCGGGTGGCGCCGGCGGCGACGATTTCGTCCAGCACGCCGAGCTCGGCAAGGATCGGCTCGCCGGCGGGGCTGACGTAATCGGAGCAGGCCTTGTGACGCGGGAAGCTCGCCTTGTCGAGCAGCAGCACGCGATGCCCGGCGTCGGCCAGCCGTGCGGCGACCGTGCTGCCGGCCGGTCCCGCCCCGACGACGATGACCTCGGCGTCGCGCTCACGCATCGGTGGTCTCGCGCTGGACGACGGCTGCCATCCGGAACCACGGGTGGGTCGTGACGCGCGCGTTTTCGATCCCGGCATCGGCGAGAAGCCCAGCGAGCTCGTCCGGGGTGTAGGCGCGAAGCACCGAGAGCGGCGCGTCGTTGCGGGTGAGCCGGTTGCGGGTCGTAACCCGAGCGGCGATCCACGCGGCGAGGTAGCCGGGACGGCTGCGGCGGAGGTCGTTGAGGATGAACCCGACGCGGGCAACCCTGCCCATCTCACGCAGGATCTGAACGGCCTCGTCCGGTGGGAAGTGGTGCAGCGAGAGCGAGCAGATGACGACGTCGACGCCGGCATCCGGCAGGGGGACGGCGCGGGCGTCGTGCCGAGCCAGCTCGATGGCGGGATGACCGGCGACGTTGTTGCGGGCGAGATCGAGGATCGCATCGGAGGTGTCGCTGGCGACGATCCGGACCGGGCGACTGTGCCGCTCAGCCCAGTGGGCGATGGCGATCGGGATGTCGGCGGCGCCAGTGGCGAGATCGAGGATGGTCGCCGGGCGATCGGCGGGGACGGCGTCGAGCAGGGGTGGCAGGTGACGCAGCACCGTCGACGTGCCGCCGAGGAGGCGGTTGACGCGCTGGATGTCGCGGAAGTTCTCGGCCAGCTCGGCGGGATCGTCGATGTTGCCGTCCAGCAGCTCCGACGCGTCGCTGCGGGGGAGCGGTGCGAGAGGGCGGACGGTGAGGCGGCGGGTCGGCGCGCCGGTGTGGGCCATCGGGTGCGTCCTGTCGACGTCAGGCGGAGGTCGATCAGGCGCATATCCGCACATTGCGTACCGCTGTGGAGCTGGCAGGACCGCCCCTCCGTGGGCGGGCGCGTACGCCGAAGGCATCGAATGCTGTATGGGGGCAGGGAAGGACCTTGCTGTAGACCCGGAACTGTTCTCCGGGTGCATCGTCCTCGCCATC
>CBFGRG010000355.1:0-4181 GCA_965651105.1 uncultured bacterium
GCGGCGCGCGGCGCTGATGGCCGAGCCGGTTCGCGTGGGATGATGATGGAAGCGGTTCAGCCGCCGTAGGGCACGCCTTGAACGCGCTCGCCAGCGCAATGGGAGACGATGTCCTGCGCGTTCAATAGTTGGCTGGCATCGACGAAGCCGGGAGGAGCTTGGCTCCTCCCCTACGACGGACCGGTACGAATCCGGTCCTTGTTATGGGAAGGACATCACCCGTGGCAGACAACCGCATCCCCGTCGGCGTGCTGGGCGCAACCGGCAACGTCGGGCAGCGATTCATCCAGCTTCTCGAGCACCATCCCTGGTTCCGGGTGGCCGAGCTGGTAGCCTCCGAGCGATCGGCGGGCAAGGCTTACTCCGAGGCGACCGACTGGCGCCTGAGCGCGAGTATGCCGGACGGCGTGCGCGATCTCGAGGTGCTCGACTACCACGCAGATCTGCAAAGCCCACTGGTCTTTTCCGGGCTGCCGGGCGAGATTGCCGGCGAGATCGAGCAGCGCCTCGCCGCTGGTGGCCAGGCTGTTCTCAGCAACACCTCGACCCACCGCATGGAGCCGGACGTTCCACTGCTGATCCCCGAGGTCAACCCGGAGCACGCAGCCGCGATCGAGGCGCAGCGAAAGAACCGTGGCTGGAAGGGCTACATCGTCACCAACGCCAACTGCTCGACGATCCACATGACGCTCGCGCTCAAGCCGCTGCAGGACGCCTTCGGGCTCGACGCGGTGATGGTGACGACGATGCAGGCGGTGTCAGGAGCCGGATACCCCGGTGTGCCGTCGCTCGACATGATCGACAACGTCGTCCCCTACATCGGCGGCGAGGAAGACAAGATGGAGACCGAAGCCCAGAAGATGCTCGGCGGCTGGTCGGGGGATGGTTTCGAGCCCGCGAGTTTCGCCGCCAGCGCGCAGTGCAACCGGGTGCCGGTGCGTGACGGGCACATGGAGTGCGTTTCGGCGCGCCTGACCGAACCGGCGACGCCGGATCAGGTGGTTGCCGCGTTCGAGGCGTTCCGGGGCGAGCCGCAGGAGCTGGGGCTGCCGAGCGCGCCGCCGCAGCCGGTGGTGGTGCGGAGCGAGCCGAACCGGCCGCAGCCGGTTCTGGACCGTGAGGACGCGAGCATGGCGTCGGTGGTCGGCCGGGTGCGGGAGTGCCCGGTGATGGGCATCAAGTTCGTGGTGCTGGGGCACAACACGGTGCGGGGCGCGGCGGGCGCGTCGGTCCTGAATGCCGAATTCTTCAAGGTCAAGGGCCTGCTGCCGCTGTAGCGCATCGCGCACCAGAGCGGTTTTCGGAGAGGGTGGGCCGTCGGGGCGGTCCTTCCCGATCCGCGCGACGTCGGCAGGCTCAGCCCAGGCTTCGGCGAGGTCGATAGCCCCGCACCTTGTGTGCGAGGTCTCCCGGTGGTCGCGTTGTCGGGGCGGACCTCGTGTCCGCCCGTGCCACAGAAAAACGCTGTAAGCGCTGGTTCCTGCCAGGCCCTGCCCCTCACGCCTTCCACCCCCACAAAAGCGAAGAACCGCCGATGAACGGCGGTTCCTCGTGGGTGGAGGGAAGAATGGTGTTTCATCGGCCGGTGAACGCCTGCCTGGAGGGGCGGGTCGTTGCTCCTCACCTGCCGGAAACATGTGACCGATGGATACGTGAGCCCCGGCACCACACGGGTTGCTACTCGATCCTGGATTGCGAAGGCGCGTCGTCCTTCGCTTCCGGTCAACCCTATTGTGCCTTTATGTGATGATCGCTACATCGGTAATATTACGTAATTTTGGCATCCCGGCATACCGAATCGCTACGTGACCCGTGGCTCGCCCCCGGATTTCCGGCGAGAAATACCCCATGGGGGCACCCAAGCTCGCGTTTGCAGCGGGAGACGAGGTGACCGATCATGGAGCGGTTGCCCCCGTCGGGGCTCGCGACCGAAGGACCAGTTCATGCCCGATTCCGCCACTGACCGATCGAACGACCAGCCCGAGCACAATCCCTGGGCCGTGCTCGCGGTGTTGTGCACCTCCGTGTTCATGCTCCTGCTCGACACCACGGTGGTCAACAACGCCCAGCGCAAGATCCAGATCGGTCTTGGTGCCGACCTCACCGAAATCCAGTGGATTCTCGATTCCTACATTCTCGTCTACGCGGTGCTGCTGCTCTCGTTCGGTCGGCTTGGCGATATCTTCGGGCGCAAGCGGTACTTCATCATCGGGGTGGTCATCTTCACCATTGCCTCCGGTCTCTGCGGCGTTGCCGGACAGATCGGCGATATCTTCGGCATCTCCGGTGCGAACGCGCTGATCATCGCGCGCGCCCTGCAGGGATTCGGCGGCGCGATGATGATGCCGCAGTCGCTCTCGATCATCACGCAGGTCTTCCCGCCGGAAAAGCGTGGCGGCGCGCTCGGTATCTGGGGCGGTGTGGTGGCGTTGGGGGCGATCTCCGGTCCGCTCATCGGCGGGTTCATCGCCACTCATTATCCGTGGGAATGGGTCTTCCTGATCAACCTGCCGATCGGCGTCATCGGCGTGTTCGCCAGCCTGCGCTACCTGCCGGAGACGCGCGATGAGAACGCCTCTTACCATCTCGACTGGGGTGGCGTGGCGCTCTCCGGCGTGAGCGTCTTCATGCTGGTGTTCGCGCTGATCGAGGGCAACCGCCTGGGATGGACGAGCCCGGCGATCAGCGGACTGCTGGCCGGGTCGGCCGTCGTCTTCGCCATCTTCCTCTGGTGGGAGCGGCGACAGCTCGAGCCGATGGTGCGGTTGGAGCTGTTCAGGATTCGCAACTTCGCCGTTGCCAACGCGATGCAGGTCATCATGTCGTTTGGCGTTTTCGGCATCTTCTTCCCGCTGACGCTCTTCCTCCAGGCTGGGCTCGACTACACGCCGCTGGAGGCCGGGCTGGTGACGGCGCCGACCGCGGTGATGCAGCTGATTTTCGCGCCGCTTGCGGGGCGCCTCTCCGATCGCTACGGTTCGCGCCGATTCATGATTGCGGGAACCGGGCTGGCCGCGCTCGGCATCGCGATGATCGCGTGGAACTCGCGACCGGACACGACGTGGGTCGACCTGATGCTCCCGATGCTCGTGACCGGGATCGGCATGGGTGTCACGATGTCGCCCTTGACGTCGGCGGCGATGCGAGAGGTGCCAAAGGGGATCGCCGGCAGCGCCAGCGGCATCTTCAACACCACCCGCAGCATCGGCCAGGTGCTCGGCATCGCGGTGCTCGGCACGTTGCTGCAAACCCGCACCGGCATCGAGGCGGATGCCCAGCTTTCGGGGATGGGGCTGGATCCGGAGCTGAAGGCGGAGCTGGTGCGGCAGGCCGAGGCGAGCCAGTTCGAGCGGATTGCGGAGACGCTGCAACAGGTGCCGGACCAGATGGCGGCGATCAGCGACGCGATCCACGTCGCGTTCGCCGACGCGCTCCAGTTCACCTTTTTCGCCAATGCGGCGCTGGCGCTGGTCGCGCTGCTGATCGCCTTCCAGCTTCGCGAAACGCCGACTCAACAGCCGGCGACGGTGCGAGAGCGGCGTAGCGCCGGCGTTGGAGAGATGCGGCCTGCGAATGCGGGCGACCACGGGACGGAATGACAGGGGGTGACGGGATGAAGAGCTACCGGGATCCGCAGGATCCGCTGCACCAGCGCGGGCTGCGCGCGCGGGAAAACCTGGTGAACGCCCTGCGTGAGTGCGGCGAGCTGGCCGATGCGGTCGAGAATTTCGACGGACACGAGCTGCTCGAGGTGCTGGACTACCTCGACAGCCTGCGGTTCGTGATGGCGGAGTCGGGTCAGCTCCTGGCCGGCGTCGTCCGCGGCGAGCTGAGCGAGGCCTGACCCGGGCTCTCGCTCAACTCGCCTGTCGCAGCGGCGTCAGGAGATGACGCCGAACACATGCACCGCGGCACGGTCGATCGACGCCTCGATGTTGCGACCGGCCAGCAGGCTGCCGACCTGCTCCTTCACGCTCTCTGCGATCACCGATCGCATCTGCGTGGGGGAGGCATTGAACGCGACCCCGTCGACGACAAGGACCACGTTGTCGAGCGTGCCGGCGGACGTCTGCACCGAGGTTCGCACCCCGACCCGCAACGCGTGCGGCGCAAGTTTCGAATGGCTGACGCGGACCACCGTTGCGGCGATGCTGATTTCCGGTGGAGCGGCGGTCGTCGCG
>CBFGRG010000356.1:0-4179 GCA_965651105.1 uncultured bacterium
TGAGCGGAGGTGCGCAGCGCCGCAGTCGAAGGAGCTCGTGCGTGGGTCAGGCCTCAGCCGGCGGTGACGGCGCGGCGGGATTCGGCGGTGGGGATGTCGAACCGGCTCAGCAGGGCCTTCAGCTCGGCTCGCTCTTCCTCGGTCGGATTCGCCAGCGGCGGTCGCGCCGGTCCGGCCGGGTGCCCCAGAATCTCCATCGCCGCCTTCATCATGCCCACCTCGTAGCCGCGCTTTCGCTGCCGCAGCTCGTAGAGCGGACCGCTGAACGCGTCGTGCTCCGCGCGGAGCCCCGCGAGGTCGCCGCTGCTGGCCAGGTCGTAGAGCTCGGCGGATTTCTCCGGCCAGAAGCACGCCACTGACGACGTGTAGCCCTCGGCTCCGGCCGCGATGTAGGGGCCGAGCAGGTCGTCGCCGGTACCGGCGAGCCAGACCATGCGCTCCGCGCCCAGCGCGCCGATGACGTGCTCGCGGATTTGCTGGAAGAGGCGGACGTTGCCGCGCCCGTCCTTGAATGCGATCACGCTGGGGATACGCTCGGCCAGTTCCCGCACCATGGCCGGGGTGAATTCGGCGGCGTCGCGCGCATAGGGGATCAGCGCCAGCGAGGTCGCCTCGGCGATCGCGGCGTAGTAGTCGAGCAGCGCGGCAGGGTCGGGCTTGCCGTAGTAGGGCGGCACGACCATGATCGCCGAGGCGCCGGCCTGTTCGGCGAAGGCAGCTTGCTCGGCGGCGACCGCGGGACCCATCCCGGCGGCGGCGATGATGGGCTTGCGCCCGGCCGAGGCCTCGACGGTCGCCTTGAGCACGGCGTTGGATTCGTCGGGTGTCAGCGAGAAGAACTCCCCCGTGCCGCTTGGCGCGACAATCGACGCGACGCGACTGGCGGCGAGAAAGTCGGCGTTGGCGCGCACGCCGTCGAGGTCGACGCTGCCGTCGGCTCGATACGGCGTGATTGGGAACGCGAGCGCGCCGCGCAGGTGCGGTTTCATGTCGTTCGGTTGAATGGCTGGCATGGGTTCCTCGCTTCGCGGTACCGGCGGGTTCGATGATTCGAGCATGTCACGGGTGTTTCCACTGGTCAACCGCCGGGATGTAACTGTCTGCGTCCGTTCCACGCCCCGTTGGGAGCGGCCGGCCGGGAGGGAGTGCACGCTCGAGAGGGTCAGCACCGACATCAGAACCGGTATGACGTATGATCTCTCTGGTTGATCGCGGCGTTGCCGGAGGGCGGACCGTGCGTGGTTCGCGAGCAAGCGTCGGGAGGGGGCTTCGCATGCGCAAGGCAGTGGATACGGATCCGGAGCGCGGTCGATGACGCCTGGATTGCGGGTCGCTGGGGTCGTGACCGGCGTGGTCAGCACCGCGGTCGCGACATTGTTCATGATGATGGGCGCGTGGGGCGCCGAGCCGTCGCTGCCGAACCTCAGCCTGATCGCGTCCTGCTGCTACCCGCTGCTCCTGCTGTCCGCGAGCGGCGCGCTTGCGCGGAGCGCGCGGACCGGCTTCTGGCTGGCCGTGCTGGGGATTGGCTGCGCGATCCTGACCGTGACGCCCTATGCGATGGACATCACCGTGCCCAGAACGGAGACGCTTGCCGTTGGTGTGCTTGTCTGTCTGCCTGGGGTCATGCTCGCCGTGGTGGCGTGGGCTTTGATGCGCTCGGTCGCGCTCAGCCGTCGCCCGCTGATGCGCCGGTAGGCCGCACCGCATCTCGCCGGGCCGCAGCACGATGCAGTCGTCACATCCTGGTGCGGTCAGCACCTCTCGCGGCATCCGACCGGCGTCGCGGCTCATGCACCTGCCGCTCCAGGTCCATCCGGCGCTTTCCGTCGATCATGATCCGCAGCGCGAGCAGCAGTGTCACCACAATGCCGACGAGGCTCAGCGTGAAGATCACGCCGGCATCGCCCTCGCCCATGATCACCAGCGAGTCCTGTGTCGACGCGTTGAGGATGGTCAGGATGATGAACCCAAACGCAACCAGCAGGTAGGCGATCGAGGCCGAGACGACGAGCCTACGCATCGGCCGGAGCTCCTGGAATCGGCGGATCGGGCGGGGTGGCCCGGCGGCGCCACCATTTGATCACGACCGGCAGCAGGAAGGCGAGCGCGGCGAGCGCGAAGATTGTCCCGGCGACGGGGCGCGTGAAAAGCGACACCCAGTCGCCCTGGCTGATTTGCATCGCCCGTCGATAGTTCTCCTCGGCCAGCGGACCGAGAATCACGGCGACGACCGCCGGTCCGACGGGGATGTCGAAGCGGCGCATGAGGTAGCCGAGCACGCCGATTGCGTAAAGCACGACGAGCCCGGTGACGGACCGGCTCTGCGCCCAGGTGCCGAGACCGGCGAAGACCAGGATGCCGCTGTAGAGAAGCGGCCGAGGAATCTCCAGCAGCTTGACCCACATGCCGACCAGGGGCAGGTTGAGCACCAGCAGCATGAGATTGCCAATGTAGAGGCTGGCGATCAGGCCCCAGACGAGCTCGGGGTTCTTGTCGAAGAGCTGCGGGCCGGGGTTGAGGTTGTAGCGCTGGAAGGCGGCCAGCATGATCGCCGCGGTCGCCGATGTCGGCAGGCCGAGGGTCAGCAGCGGTACCAGCACGCCGGCGGCCGAGGCGTTGTTGGCCGCTTCCGGCCCGGCGACACCCTCGATCGCGCCCTTGCCGAACTCCTCCGGATGCTTGCTCAGGCGCTTCTCGACCGAGTAGGAGAGGAATGTCGGAATCTCGGCGCCGCCCGCCGGGAGTGAGCCGATCGGGAACCCGAGCCCGGCGCCGCGAAGCCACGGCTTCCACGAGCGCTTCCAGTCCTCCTTCGTCATCCACTTGGAGTCGCTGGTGGTGATGATGTCGGCCTTGCCCTTGCGCATGTGCGAGGCGACCCAGAAGGTCTCGCCGACGGCGAAAAGCCCAACCGCGACGGTGACGACGTCGATCCCGCTGAGCAGGTGCTGGTTGCCGAAGGTGAAGCGGGGCTGGCCGGTGAGCGAGTCGATACCGACGAGCCCGATCGCAAGGCCGAGGAACAGGCTGACCAGGCCGCGCACCATTGACGAGCCCAGCAGCGTCGCGACGGTGGTAAAGGCCAGCACCATCAGTGCGAGGTATTCGGGCGACTGGAAGTAATCGATGGCGATGTCGGCCATCAGCGGCGCCATGAAGGTCAGTCCGAGCGTGCCGATGGTGCCGGCGACGAACGAGCCGATGGCGGCAGTCGCCAGCGCGGCTGCGCCACGACCCTTCTTCGCCATCTGGTTGCCCTCGAGCGCGGTGATGATCGAGGCGCTCTCGCCGGGGGTGTTGAGCAGGATCGAGGTGGTCGAGCCGCCGTACATGCCGCCATAGTAGATGCCCGCGAACATGATGAAGGCCGGAACGGGGTCGAGCGCATAGGTCACCGGCAGCAGCAGCGCCACCGTCAGCGCCGGGCCGATGCCGGGCAGGACGCCGACGAAGGTTCCGAGGAAGACGCCGACCAGCGCCCAGAGCAGGTTCTCCGGGGTCAGGGCGACGCTGAACCCATCCATCAAGCTGCCGAATGCATCCATATCGCGGGCGTGGCTCCCTGATAGTCCGGCGCGGATCCGCGCCGAACGCGATTGCGTCCCCTCAGGTCAGTAGACCGTCTGGACGAGCTCCTCCAGCCATTCGGTAGGCAGGCGTACACCGAGCCAGCCATCGAAGAGCACGAAGATGGCGGTGCCGAATATCAGCCCGATGACGATATCCCGCGGGATATGGCGGCTGCCCATGGCGAAGGCGGAGATGGTGAAGAGGGCTGCGCTGGCGAAGATGAAGCCCAGATATTCCATGGAAATGGCGTAGACGACGAGGGCAACCGCGATGATGCCCAGAACCGTCCAGTCCGTTTCCGCCTCCGGATCGACGTCCTCGCCGTCCTCTCCGGCGGTGGCGCGATGTGGGTTGCGGAAGATATCGACCGCATACCACAGGGCGACCGCGACGAGTCCGATACCGATGATGTTCGGGATGATCCGGGGGCTGACCACCACCCCCTGGCGCACCTTGATGTCCTGCGTCCCGACGAGGACGATAATCCCGACCACCAGCACGCCGATGGCCATCGCCAACTCGCCCCAGCGTTCCAGGAAGGAGAGCTCCTCCTCGGGCGCGCCGGATTCCGGCGGCTCCTTGGGAGAGGTGTTGCTTGTGACAGGC
>CBFGRG010000357.1:0-4169 GCA_965651105.1 uncultured bacterium
CGTGCGGTGATGGAGGCGCTCGCGAAAGTTGCACAACCGGCGCTGACTCGCCGCAGCGTCGGAGGTGAAGCCGCTCGCGATCAGCCCGGCCAGGTGACCGAGCTCGCCGAGCGGCAACCCTTCGGCCTCGACTGCCCGGATCTCGAACCCAGCTTCCTCGACCAGCCCGGTGAGGTCGTCAACGCGGTAGTGACGATGCCAGCCTGTCGGCAGCGTTTCCAATGGCGGGTTCTCGGAGCCACGGCCGGCGAGATCGCTCAGGTACCGGTAGATATTGAGCGCGTCCAGCCAGGCCATGCCGTTGTCGAGCGGCACGCGCACCACCAGCTCGCCGCCGGGTACGAGTACTCTCGCAAGCTCGGCGAGCCATGCCTGCTCGTCGTGCCCGTGCTCGATCGCGTCGCGGGCATCGATGCTCGTCACCGAATTGTCCGGAAGGGGCAGGTGCGGGCATTTCTCATCGGTGGCGATCCGAGCGATTTCGTCACCGGGCAGGCGCCGGGCCACGATGAGTGGCGCGTCGCTTCCCTCGTCGGGAAAGCGGAATTCGAGACGAATGTGGCAAGGCGGCTGCGGCATGAGCGGTTCCCGGTGTGCGATCGAGGCCGACGCGAATCGCCGCCCCTCGTATAATGCCACCACCCACCCTGATGATGCGGCTCGAGGAGTCAGCAAAGGCGGTACCCATGGAAATGATGTCCCTGCACCCGCTCGACGAGGGCACTGTGACGAAATTCATGGCGGCTCTCGAGGGCGCTGCCGACCCCGAACCGGCGTGGCGCCCGTGGTGGCCCGCGCAACCGAGCGTGCTACTGGAGCGGATGCGGGCCGGCGATGAGCGCGCCAGCAACGAGATCACGCTGGCGCTCGCCTATGCGCTGGGGAGCGCGACGCCAAGCTTCGCCGCGCCGGCGTTCGGGTTGACGCTGTGGGAGGCGCGGGTGGATCGTGGCGTCGGCATGTATCTCCGGCCGCCAGCGCGATTGTTTCGCGATCGCGGCATGGAGCTCGACGTGGTCCGGATGATGCCGATCCGTGTCGACACCAATCTCGGTCCGATGGGTGGGGCGTACGTGCCGGCGCACCTGGTGCCGAAGGTCAAGGAGCTGTTGACCGACAGGGAGCAGCGGATGGCGCGACGATTGCGCGAGGCGGAGCTGGACCCCGTGGTTTCGCTCACGTTGTTTCGCGAGGCGGTCGACTACGCGCTGGATCGTGGCCTGGGCCTGTTCGAGGCGCTCGATGCGGTTGGACCCGCCGGGGAGTCGATCTTTGGGGGCCAGGTGGTGATTGGCAGCCGGGATCGCGTGCCGAAGGACGAGCGGAAGCGAATCGACGAGATAAGCAAGCCACCGAAAAAGCCGGGACTGCTGAAACGCATGTTCGGCGGCGCCGGCGACCCGGCAAGCCAAAACGGTCACCAGCCGCCTAGCGAGTCGACGTGACCGCACCGAACATGATCGTTTCGCGCCGCGCCGGGGAGGTCTCCGATCTCTCCGCGGCACGCCCATGTGTCGCAACTTGCCGGGCGATCTGAACCGGAAAACCGGGCTGAAACGATGGACAGGGACACGGGCGCGACCTTGACAGGGACCGTGTCAGATTGTTATTCTCTCTCGTGTTAGCACTCCCGGTTCAAGAGTGCTAACGGGACACAGGAGGCCGGACGATGAGCGGGATTGGACCCGAGTCCACAACCGAAATTTCTCCGCGACAGCAAACCATACTCAAGCTGGTCGTGCAGGAATACGTGGCTTCAGGGCGACCGGTCGGATCGAAAACGCTCACCGAGCGCTACCACGTTGGGGTGTCCGCGGCCACCATCCGAAACGAGATGGCCGAGCTGGAGCAGCGCGGCTTTGTCCAGCAGCTCCACACCTCCGGCGGGCGCGTGCCGACCGATCGCGGATATCGTTACTATGTCCACCACTTGATGGGCTCGCCGGAGCTGCCCTCTGGCGACCAGATCATGATCCGGCACCAGTTTCGGCAGGTGGAGGTGCAGCTCGACCAGTGGGTCGATTTCGCCGCCTCCGTGCTCGCCGAGACCGCCGGCAACGTCTCGATCGTGACTGCCCCGCGCACGACTGTGGCGCGACTTCGGCATTTCGAGCTGATTTCGCTTCAGCCCCAGCTGGCGCTGTTGATCCTCGTCACGCAGGAGAGCGCGGTACGGCAGATGATGCTGCATCTCCCGCATGTGCACGAGCAGGCCGAGTTGAGCCGGCTGGCCGACTCGCTGGTACCGAGCGTGCGGGGGCTGAGCTCGGATGAGATCGCCGATCGGGTGCCAGGCGCGACCGAGCTCGCCGCCTGGGTGCTTGAGCACGTGGTCACTGGATTGCGCGGGCTCGATTCCGTCGATCGCACGCAAATTCGGCACTCCGGTATCGAGAACATCCTCGGCGAGCCGGAGTTCGCGGGGGCTGACGCCCACTCGGTGCTCGAGCTCCTGCGCGGTGGCACGCTGCTGAGCGCGGTGCTGCCGGCCCTCTCCAGTGGCGACGACGTGCAGGTGTTCATCGGCGACGAGAACCCGGCCGATGCGCTCCGCCGCTTCGGCGTGGTGATGGCCAGCTACGGAATCGATGGCGAGGTCACCGGCATCCTCGGGGTGCTGGGGCCGACCCGGATGTCCTATTGGCGGTCGATCTCGTCGGTGCGCTACATGGCGCGGCTGATGAGCGACCTGATGGAAGACCTGTATTCGGCCTGATCCGGGAGCTTGCTCCGGGACGGGCGCATTCGCCGAGACAGCGCGGGTGCTGCGGGTGAATGGAGAATGATGTGACGAAGAAGCACAACAATGAGCAGCCGCTGGTCGAAGACGACACAGCGCTCGACGATGCCACTGCGGAGGCCGTCAACGGCGAGGTTGGCGAGGACGCCGACCAGTCCAATGAGCTGGAGGCGGCACTGGCCGAGCGGGATTCCTACCTCGACCAGCTCCAGCGAACGGCGGCCGAATTCGCCAACTACCGGCGTCGGACCGAACAGGAGCGGGCCCAGCTCGTTCCGCGCGTGCGGAGCGACGTGGTGGCGATGTTCCTGCCAGTGATCGACGACTTCGAGCGCGCGCTGGCGCTGATCCCCGATGACGAGCAGTCGAAGAGCTGGGTTGCGGGACTGCAGATGATCGACACCAAGTTCCGCAGCATTCTCGATCGGGTCGACGCGAAGATCATCGATCCGGTGGGCGAGCCGTTCGATCCCTCCCGGCACGAGGCTGTGGCCTCGGATCCCGGCACGAGCAATTCGACGGTGGTCGAGGTGTACCAGAAGGGGTACGCGATCGGCGATATGCTGGTCCGCCCGGCGATCGTCAAGACCGGCGACCCCGTCGAGACTCCCGACGCCTGAATGACATTGACTCCGGCTGGTTCGGCGGCGCGCGAACCAGGTCGGCTGCAGGAAATCGTCGCGCGCCGATGACGAACCGGTGCCGTTTCGGCAACAGACAACGCACAGTTTGAGGAGCAGTACGGATATGGCACGAACTATCGGAATCGACCTCGGAACCACCAACTCGGTCATGGCCACCATCGAGGGTGGCGAGCCGGTCGTGATCCCCAACGCCGAAGGCGAGCGCACCACGCCGTCGGTTGTCGCTGTCACCAACAGCGGCGAGCGGCTGGTCGGTCGCTTCGCCCGGCGGCAGGCGGTCACGAACCCCGAGAACACCATCTTCTCGATCAAGCGGTTCATGGGACGCAAGTTCCAGGATCACGAGGTCGAGGAGGACCAGAAGCTGGTGCCGTACCAGTTGAAGAAGGCTGACAACGGCGACGTCCAGGTGAAGATGGGCGACAAGTGGTACAGCCCGCAGGAAATCTCCGCGATGATCCTGCAGAAGCTGAAGACCGACGCCGAGGCCTATCTTGGGGATACCGTCGACAAGGCGGTGATCACCGTGCCGGCCTACTTCGACAACGCCCAGCGCGACGCCACCAAGGACGCCGGCCGCATCGCCGGTCTCGAGGTGCTGCGCATCATCAACGAGCCGACCGCCTCGTCGCTGGCCTACGGTCTCGACAAGAAAAATGACGAGAAGATCGCCGTTTACGACCTTGGCGGTGGTACCTACGACATCTCGATTCTCGATCTCTCCGAGGGTGTCTTCCAGGTGATGGCCACCAACGGCGACACGCACCTCGGTGGTGACGATTTCG
>CBFGRG010000358.1:0-4160 GCA_965651105.1 uncultured bacterium
TGTCGAAACCGCGGCGGCGGCCGCTCGGTCAACCGGCAAGGGAATCGTCGCCTGGCAGGAGACGGCCCGGGCGGGGTTCGCCAACGGTGACGTGATGCAGCTGTGGATCAGCCCGCAACTGGTGGAGCGAGTGCGTCAGGCCAGTGAGGACATCGACAACTCGTGGGTGGCGGACGCCTTTCCCGATCCGCAGGTTCGTGATTCGTTCGTGCGAGCCTTCCTGGAGGCGCCGAACGACCTTCCGAACGCGCTCGAACAGGGCGCCGCCGTGCTCATCTCGCGGGCCGACGTTCTCTATATGGACACACGGTATACCGAGGAATCAGCCGACACCGAGCAGGCGGAAATGCAGGGTAGTATCGGCCTGCACTCGTCGGTCTATGGCAGCGGGACGGTGCAGGACGCGTTCGACTGGGACCCGGACACGATCGAGCCCGGATTGCCGCTGGAGCGGATCGCGGGTATCGAGGGCGCGATCTGGAGCGATACGCTCACCGACGAGCGGGAGCTGCTGTTCCAGCTAGTGCCCCGGCTACCCGGCGTGGCGGAGAAGGGCTGGAGCGAGCATCGGCCGTGGAACGAATACGTCGCACACCTCGCGGCCCAGCGCCGGGCGTGGGACGCCATGGACGTCCCATACTTCGTCTCGTCTCTCGTGTGGCCTGAGGGATAGCCCCGGCGCTGGATGATTCATGGGTCATGGATTCGCCCGGCGAAAATGCGCGACAGGACGGAGACACCCCACGGCACCCTCCATCAACCGCTGACACCTTCAGAAACCTGGCGCGACCGGCAGCGCGAGGGCGCTCGCGGCGAACCAGTCGGGGCAGGGGGTGGCATCCGTCATCAACCGGGCTTTCGAATCCGAGCCGGAGCGCTGGTGAGTAACGTCCGGAACTCGTCCGCTCGCTCATGTGCCCAGGCGTTGTGGCGATCGACCCGGTCGCGGAATGCATCGTACGAGATGCCGAACGTCTGCAAGGTCGCCTCCTCGGCGTGCGGGCTCGCGAGCACGGGCAGGGCGTGGCGGAGTGTGCCGACCAGGTATCGCATCGCCAGCGAGCCTGTGTACGCCATGCGAACCAGCCGCTCGTCGCCGTGCCAGCCAGCGTCGCGCAGTCCTTCGACGTAGGAGGCGAACACGGTCTCGTCCATCGTTTCGATCGGCAGGTCGCCCGCTTCGCCGAACAGGATGCTCGATGAGACCAGCGCCACGATTTCCTCGCCGGCAGCGGCAATCCCGGCGAAGCTCCAGTCGATCAGGCTCAGCACGCCTTCTTCACCGGCGCCGGGCCGGAGAAAGGCGTTCCTCGGGTAGGCATCGAGATGACAGAACGTCTGCGGGAGCGCCTCGATCGCGTCGAACCAGCGATGCCGCTCGGCGAAGAGGCGCTCGAGTTCACGACGCTCCGTGGGCGGGAACGCATGCGCCACCCGCGGGTGCGCGATGTAGCGGTCGAAATGATCGATGGCGTCGCGGGCGGCTTCGGTCCATTTTCTCGTCCACTGGCGGCTCAGCCAGGCGGCGTCCGGAAGCGGTCGTCCGTCAAGCCAGGCGCCGTTGAAGCGACCCAGCCGCCTGGCGGCGAGAGCGAAGTGGTCAAGCTCCCAGTGGTCGATCGCGCCGGTCGACATCGGGGTCAGCCACGCCCACGTCGTGCCGTCACTGGCGGTCAGCTCGCCCAGGCAGCGCGGGGCTGCGATCCCGCCAGGGAGGTTGTGGAGCAGTTCTGAGGCGCAGGCACAGGCCTCCCGTTGGGGCCAGTCCCATGACGTGGTATCTGCCGGATCGTCGCCGGTGCGCCAGCCCTTGAGGATCATGGCGAACGGGGCCGTTGAGCCGCCGGCGGTCGCCTCGCCGAACACGCGCCAGACCCCGAGCCCCTCTCCCGCTCCGCCGGCAATGGGCTCGGCCGTCCACCCGTTGATGCGATCGACGGGTCTGTCCAGCAGCGTCTCGACCGGGGCCGAGAGATCGGCGTCGGAAAGCCACGACAGGGAGTCCATGACACTCTCCACGAGTGCCGAGCTTGGCTCGACAGTCCAGTTGACATACGTTCGCTCCCGAGCGTCCAGTCTAGTGACACGAACCGGCACCGTCAATGACGCTGGCGGTGCCACGATTGCCGGCCGATGCGGTATAACCGCCTTGAGTCGTCCGAATGTGGACGACCGACACAAGGAGCGACGCATGCCGAAGATGAAGATGACGATCCCGCACACGCTCGGGCAGGATGAGGCCCGCCAGCGCGTGCAGGGCATGATCAGCAACATGAAAGAGCAGTACGGCGACAAGGTGTCGGACCTCGAGGAGGAGTGGAGCGGCGACACCGGCCGGTTCTCGCTCAAGGCGATGGGCATGAACCTGAAGGGGACGCTGCAGATCACCGACAGCGAGCTGAGGGTCGACGGCGACCTGCCGTGGGCGGCGAAACCGTTCCAGGGCACGATCGAGGCGACGATCCGCGAGCGCGCCGAGCGTCTGCTGACGCCGTAACAGACGCCCCGACGACGGCGCGACGACGGTCTCGCAGGTGCCCGGTTCGCTTTCGCAGGCGGCGACGCAGGAGAATGACGTGACCGACGACCAAAAACAGGATCAGCAATCGAAGCCCGAGCAGACGCCGCCGGAGCCGGTGCCCGAGCCAGTCACGCGCTCGCACACGGTTACCGTCGATGGCGAGGCGCTGTCCTACACCACGACCGCCGGGCTGATGCCGATCCACGACGACAAGGGCGAGGAGCAGGCGCGCCTCTACTTCACCGCCTACACCCTCGATGGTGACCACGCGCCCGGCGAGCGCCCCCTGACGATCGCCTACAACGGCGGACCGGGCTCCGCGTCGGTCTGGCTCCACCTGGGTGGACTCGCCCCGAAGCGGGTCGAGATGCTCGACGACGGCGGCATGCCGCAGCCGCCCTTCTCGCTGGTCGACAACGAGTACACCTGGCTGACCGCGACCGACCTCGTATTCGTCGACCCGGTTGACACCGGCTACAGCCGCGCCACCAGCGAGGAGGCGGCGAAGAAGGCCAAGGGGGTCGAGGGCGACCTTGAGTCGGTGGGCGAGTTCATCCGGCTCTACCTGACGCGATACGGGCGATGGATGTCGCCGCTGTTTCTCTCCGGCGAGAGCTACGGCACCTTCCGCTCGGCCGGGCTCGCCGGGCTGCTGGTCGAGAAGGGCATCGCCTTCAACGGCATCATCCTCATCTCCTCGATCCTGAACATGCAGACGGCGCGGTTCACGCTCGGCAACGACCTGCCCTACCAGCTCTTCTTCCCGACCTACGCGGCGACCGCCTGGTACCACAAGCGCGTCGCGGAAGACCTGCAGGGGCTCTCGGTTCGCGAGTTCCTCGATCAGGTCGAGCAGTGGGTCGAGGAGGAGTACGTCGGCGCGCTCTCACTCGGCGACCGGATCGACGACGAGCGGCGCAATCGTGTCCTGGATGCGATGGAGCGCTTCACCGGGCTGTCGCGAGAGTGGCTTGACCAGACCGACCTGCGCATTGAGATCATGCAATTCTGCAAGCAGTTGCTGCGGGGTGAGCGGCGCACCGTGGGCCGGCTCGACAGCCGCTTCACCGGCTACGATCGCTCCGGCGTCACCGACACTCCCGACTACGACCCCAGCATGAACGCGATCCGGCCGCCGTTCACGACCGCGCTCAATCACTACCTGCGCCAGGAGATCGGCTACGAGTCGGATGTTGAGTACCACATCCTGCGGGGGCTGGACTGGGACTGGGGCGACGGCGCGAGGGGCTACGCCGACACCAGCGACGCGCTGCGCTCGGCGTTCGCGAAGAACCCCTACATGAAGTTGTTCGTCGCGTCGGGGTACTACGATCTCGCGACGCCCTATTACGCGACGGAGTACACGTTGAGCCACATGGCGCTCGACCCCAACGTGACCGGCAACATCCGCATCGAGGAGTACCCGGTCGGGCACATGGTTTATCTCGAGAAGGCGTCGCTCGAGAAGCTCCGCGACGACGTGGTCTCGTTCATCGAGGACTCGGTGCAGCGGTAGCGTGGCGGTGAAACTGCCGTAGCGGCGACTTGCCTGCGCTCTCGACGTTGCTAATCTCATCGTCCCGCGCAGGCAATGTCGCCTTTTTTCTTGTGGGCGAAGGCGACATTGGCCGCTGCGGGC
>CBFGRG010000359.1:0-4148 GCA_965651105.1 uncultured bacterium
TCTTGCCTGCCGGATAGCCTGCCCCGAGCGCCAGAGATCCTTCGGCTCCGGTGCTTCACACCTGCGCTCAGGATGACAAGGGCTCGTTGATTGGCAGTGATCGGAGGGTCGCTGGCTGCGACCTCCCGGATGCCATTGGCATCGCGGGAGACCATCGATCCAGTCGTCATGTGCAGGCGTGGTCCGGAACGTGCGGCCAGGCTAGAGAAACGGTCGCGAGGTTGCCAAGCCGCGGCCGTTCACCGATAGTGCCTGAAAGCTCACAAGTACGGGCGCGGATCGCGCTCGGCTATCGACAGGAGGTCTCATGGCATCGGTCGCATTGCTCAGCGAGAAGAACGGGACGCCCGAATACGGGCTCTATATCAACGGCGAGTGGACCACCGGCTCCGGGAAGACCATCGAAAATCGGAACCCTGCGCGGCCGGATGACCTGATCGGCACTTTCGCCGCCGCGAGTCCGGATGACACGCGCCGCGCGATCGAGGCGGCGGATGCCGCGAAGCGCGCCTGGGCGCGGACCTCGGCGATCGAGCGCGCGAATATCCTCTACAAGGCGTCGGAGCTGCTCGCAGCCCGGGCCGAGGATGTCGGGCGAGAGCTGACCCGTGAGGAAGGCAAGACCCTTCCGGAGGGGATCGGCGAGACAAAGCGCGCGGTGCAGATCCTGCGCTACTACGCCGGCGAGGCCCAGCAGCCCGACGGCGAGCACTACCCGTCTGCCAACACCAACACGCTGCTCTACACGATGCGCGAGCCGATCGGCACGGTCGGCATCATCACACCGTGGAACTTCCCGATCGCGATTCCGGCGTGGAAGATCGCACCGGCGCTGGCGTTCGGCAACACTGTGGTGTTCAAGCCCGCCAGCCTGACCCCACTGTGTGCGGTGCGGCTGGTGGAGGTGCTGCACGAGGCCGGTGTGCCGAAGGGTGTCGTCAACCTCGTGCCGGGCAGCGGCGGCGAGGTTGGCGATGTGATCGTCAACGACGATCGCGTCGAGGCCATCTCCTTCACCGGCTCGAACGCGGTCGGAAGGCAACTGAAGAAGGCCGCCGCCGAGCGTGGCGCGAAGATCCAGCTCGAGATGGGCGGCAAGAACCCGGCGATCGTGCTGGCCGACGCGGATCTCGATCACGCGGTGTCGCAGGTGATCGCCGGCGCGATGAACAGCACCGGCCAGAAGTGCACCGCCACGAGCCGGGCGATCGTCGATCGCTCGCTGCTCGATGAGGTGACCGAGCGGATCGTCCAGCGAACGGCCTCGCTCAAGGTCGGCGACCCGCAGGAGGCGGGGGTCAATATCGGCCCGCTCATCTCGAGTGAAGCGGCGGAGGGCGTGCTGGGAAGCATCGAGAAGGGCAAGAGCGGCGCGTCGCTGGCCCACGGCGGCGGCCGGCCCGACGGTGCTGGCGACGGACATTTCGTCTCGCCGACGGTGTTCACCGATGTCGAGCCTGACTCGTTCCTCGGCCAGGAAGAGCTGTTCGGACCGGTGCTGGGGGTGATTCCGGTCGACAACATCGAAGAGGCCGTCGAGGTCGCGAACGGGGTGCGATACGGATTGTCGGCCTCGATCTTCACGCGAGATATCGGCAAGGCGCTTGCGTTCGTCCGCGAGGTGCAGGCTGGCATCGTGCATGTGAACTCGGAAACGGCCGGGGCGGAGCCGCAGGTTCCGTTCGGCGGTTACAAGGGTTCCAGCTCGTACTCGCGGGAACAGGGCAAGTCTGCCAGGGAATTCTTCACGCAGGTCAAGACGGTGTACTTCGACCCGCCGCCTGCGGAGTAGACTTGAACCAGCGACCTATCGGTACACGACAAGGAGGAACGGCTCATGGCGGCGAAGCGACAGGCCACGGCGACGTGGAACGGTGATCTCTTCTCGGGCAGCGGCAACGTGGCCGGCAAGAGCGGCGCGCTGGACAACCTCGGCGTGACGTGGGCGGCGCGCACGGAGTCGTCGGACGGAAAGACGAGCCCGGAGGAGCTGGTCGCGGCGGCGCACGCGTCGTGTTACGCGATGGCGTTCTCCAATACGCTGGCGGGGGCCGGCCATGCGCCGGAGAAGCTCGAAGTCACGTCGGTGGTGACGTTCGACCCGCAGGCTGACGGCGGCCCGAGGGTCACGACGGCCGAGCTGAGCGTGACCGGCACGGTGCCCGGCATCTCGGCGGACCAGTTCCAGGAGCTGGCGAAGCAGGGTGAGCAGGGCTGCCCGATTTCGAACCTGATTCGCGGTGGTGCGGAGATCACGCTGGACGCGAAGCTGGCGTAACACTCCACTCGAATAACACCAGCGACTTTGACCCGGGTCGGCATGACGCCGATCCGGGTCCTTTTTTGTGGCCATTTTTCCACGATCGTGCAATGCTGCCGGATTCCTGTAGGGGTGCCTCAGCTCTATATATATCGGTCAGCGATACTGCTTACGTGAGAGACGCACCAGCACAACCGTTGAAATGGTGAACGGCCGAGGCGTTGCGCATGGAATCGTATGACGCGCCAACCGTAGATGTCGGTACAGCGACCTTTGCGGTCGGGAAGGAGTAATGGAATGCTGACGCTCGAAGATCTCGACAGGCAAATGGCAGGCGATGTGTCCCCGGCCGGTCTCCTGTTCATGACCGTGGGTCTGGTTGTCGGGTGCGGGTTGATTCTTGGCGCGTTGATCGGGGCGATGATCGGGCACTTCGTGCTCGATCTCGACCTCGGCGTGGCGAATGGCACCGCGATCGGGTCGCTGGTCGGCGCGCTCCTGGTTTCTGTCGCCGGGTACGTCGGTCTTCGGGCCGCGACGGGTCACATGAAGGGGACCAACGAGTGAGGTGACGCAACGAGGCGTGCGACGGCTATCCCGCCGAGGACGTGCGTCGTTGCCGGTACGCATGTAGCGGTGACGCGCTTCACAGCCCGGTTGCAGATTGATCTCCCATCTGCGATGGTCACGGCAGATCATCAGGGGCCGGAGGGCCATGGGAAAGGATTGACGCAATGGCGGAGGCGATCACCACACAGGGCTCGGTGGCGCGAGAGATCGGCAAGCCGGCTCAGCTCGAAACCATCGTCGTGCCGGCGCCCGGTCCGGGCGAGGCGCGAGTGCGCATTCTCGCGAGTGGCGTGTGTCACACCGACCTCTCGGCGAAGAATGGTGTGTTCGGCCCAGATGTCGTGCCGCTGCTGCTGGGTCACGAGGGCGCGGGCATCGTCGAATCGGTCGGCGAGGGCGTGACCAACGTCAAGGAAGGCGATTACGTCATCCTTGCCTGGCGGGCGCCGTGCGGTGAGTGTCGCTTCTGCCTGGCGGGCAAGCCGCACCTGTGCGCGGCGAGTCTCAATGCCGAGCAGAAGATGACGGCCGAGAAGGACGGCATCGAGCTCAACGCGGTGCTCGGTATCGGCACCTTCTGCGAGTACACGCTGGTGCATGCGAAGCAGTGCGTTCCGGTTTCGGAGGGGCTGCCGCCGGCGCAGATGTCGCTGATCGGTTGCGGCGTGATGACCGGTATCGGCGCGGCGATCAACACCGCGAAGGTCGAGCCGGGATCGTCGGTGGCGGTGTTCGGCTGCGGCGGCGTGGGTGACTCGATCATCATGGGCGCCCGGCAGGCGGGAGCGACGACGATCATCGCGGTCGATCTCGACCCAAAGAAGCTGGAGTGGGCGAAGGAATTCGGAGCGACGCACACCGTCAACGCGAGTGAGGGTGACCCGGTCGAGGCGATCAAGGCGATCACCGATGGCTTCGGTGTCAACTTCGCCTTCGAGGCGGTCGGGAACCCGGTGACGACGCTTCAGGCGATGCTGTCGCGCGACCTTGCCGGCGTTTGCACGGTTGTCGGCGTGGCCGGCCCGAGCTCGGTGATGGACGAGCTGCCGCTCGGCCGGCTCTACGACCTCGGTGGGTCGATTCGGTTCAGCTGGTACGGCGATTGCCTGCCGACGCGGGACTTCCCAACGGTGGCCGCCTGGTATGAGCAGGGGCGCGTCGATCTCGACCGGGTGGTGTCGCGCAAGATCGGGCTCGACGACGTCGAGGAGGCGTTCGCGGCGATGGAGCGCGGCGAGACGCTCCGGTCGGTGATCATGTTCGACGGCTCGGAGGGGTAGGCCAGGCCGTCGACCGTAGACCCGGATTTCGATATCTC
>CBFGRG010000360.1:0-4139 GCA_965651105.1 uncultured bacterium
GCCGCGCCCGGGCCCGGATCAGCTCGCCGGGCATCGTCTCGCTGACGAAGGTGCCGGCACCGGTGCGACCATCCAGAAAGCCCTCGGCGACGAGCTGGTCGTAGGCGTTCATGACGGTGTTGCGAGAAACGCCGAGCTCGCGAGCGAGATCGCGGGTTGACGGCAGCCTGGCGCCTGCCCCGAGCCGGCCATCGAGGATCGCTGCCCGCAGCGTTTCGAAGAGCTGCCGGTGCAGCGGGGTGTTCGCTTTCGGGTTCAACTCGGGCAGCAGTGGCGCGAGGGTCGAACGGTGTTTGGGCATTTGACACCTTGGTTCGGGGGCCTGGAATGGCTCTATCAGGTCGAGAAATATGGACCTTGTGAGCATGCCATTCCGGGCATAGGGTGACAAGTGGACGCGACCAGCGACCCTAGTTCTCGTATCGAGGAGACAGCATCCACATGGCAACCACCGTACCCACGACCGACTCCGCGATGTACCAGACGATCCAGCGCCAGCCGGCCGATGTGCGCCAGCTGCTCGCCGAGGGTGGCGACCAGGTGCGGCGGGCCGCCGATCTCGTCCAGGGCGCCGGTCGCTTCGTGTTCACCGGCGTTGGCACCAGCTACCATGCCGCGCTGGCCGGCCAGTGGCTCTTCCGCTGGGCTGGGTTCGACGCCATCGCGGTCAACTCCGCCGACATCTGGCTCTATCCGGAGACAATGGGGCTTTCCGAACGCGACGCGCTCGTCGTGCTCGCCCACACCGGCGCGCGCCTGTCCTCGGCCGAGGCGCTGCGGGCGGGCCGTGAGGCCGGCGCGACCGTGATCTCCGTCGGCAGCACCACCGCCGAGCATGAGGGCTCGCAATTCGTGCTGCGCACCGTCGAGCGGGAGACCTCCGCCGCCTACACCTCGTCCCACCTTTGCGCGATGACGGTGCTGGCGCAGCTCGCGATCGAGCTGGCGAACCGCGCCGGGACGGGCCGGGTCGACGGTTGGTCGGAGGCGCTGGCGACGCTGCCGGATGCGATCGCCGGCGTGCTGGCGCGCGAGGATGAGATCGCGGCGGTTGCCCGCTCGATCGCGGATCGCGACATCTACGCGACCGGAGCCGGTCCGAGCGAGGTCTCGGCGCTGGAGCTGGTGATCAAGGCGCGGGAGGCGGCGCTGGTGCCCATCGACGCCTTGCCGCTGGAGCAGTTCATGCACGGGCCGATGGTCTGCGTGAACGAGGGCGATGTCATCGTGCTGGTGCGCGTGGAGGACAACGCCGCTGGCCGCTCGGCCGAGGCGGCGCGGATGTGGGCGTCGCTGGGGATCGATCTCTGGGTGGTCGGCGAGCCGGTGGAGGGTGTCCCCGCGCTCGGACAGCTCGAGCTGCCAGCCTTCCCGGAGCCGCTGTCGCTGTTGCTCACCGTCGTGCCGCTGCAGCTGCGTGCCTATCAACTCGCAGCGCATCGCGGCACCCATCCGGACACCTTCCGCCGTGATGACCCGCGCTACGCCGAGGCGTTCGGCTCCATGCAGCGCTGATAACCGAATCCGGGTGCATCGGGAAGAACGTCGTGGACGGTCCGGCAGACCTCGGGCACAGGTCGATCGGCGCGACGTTAAGCCTTGGATCGCGTTGTCGAGGGCGGAACATGGGTCCACTTCCCCGCAACGCCTCGTCAATCCCAGCGAAGCTCGGAGTGACGATATTTCCTGTCGTCTTGGTGGTAGTGTCGGCAACCACCCCTTTTCAATCTCCCTGCGGCGGCAGGGGAGGCGCCTTTCACTGTAGAATCGATGTGTGAAGATTGCACTTGTCTCACCATATTCAATGGCGCAACCCGGCGGCGTCACCGAGCATGTCTCCCACCTGCGCGACGAGTTCACCCGTCTCGGCCATGACGTGACGGTGATGGCTCCGCGCGGCAACACGGGCGGGATGGAGGTCGCCGACGGTCACTACGGGATCGGGCGCACCATCACCATCCCCGGCAACGGTAGCCGCATGAAGCTCACCTTCGACGTCACGCTCTACGCCGACGTCAAGGCGATCATGAAGCGCGAGAAGTTCGACATCGTGCATTTGCACGAGCCGCTGATGCCCGTGCTGCCCTACATGGTGCTGCTCAACTCCTCGGCGGTGAATGTCGGCACCTTCCACGCCTACAGCGGCTCGCAGCCCTGGTACACCGCGCTCAAGCCCTATATGTCGTTCGTCCTGGGCCGGCTCGATGGCCGCATCGCCGTCTCGCCGCCTGCCCGGGATTTCGTCAGCCATTACTTCGAAGGGGATTACGAGATCATTCCCAACGGCATCGATGTGGGACGCTACGGCGAGGATGTCGAGCCCTTCCCGTGGGCGAGCGATGATATCCCGCGAGTCCTCTTCGTCGGGCGTTTCGAGGAGTCGCGCAAGGGGTTCAAGTACCTGCTGCGGGCGATGCCGCTGGTCAAACAGCAGTTTCCCAACGCGCGGCTGGTGGTGCTTGGCTCCGGGCGGCCCGAGAAGTTCGACGCGATGATGGAGCGCTACGGCGTCACCGATGTCGAGTTCAAGGGCTTCGTCTCGCTGGAGGACAAGGCACGGTACTATGCAAGCTGCGAGGTTGCCTGCGTGCCCTCGACCGGCAACGAGAGCTTCGGCTACGTTGTCGCCGAGCCGATGGCGGCCGGCCGGGCCGTCGTCGCGACCAACATCCCCGGCTATCGCAGCGTCGTGACGCCCGGCAAGGACGGCGTGCTGGTCGAGCCGAAGGATCCCCAGGCGCTGGCGCTGGGGCTGGTGCGGGTGCTTGCCGACCGCGACCTGCGGGCGCGTCTGGGCGCCGAGGGACGCATAAGCGCGCAGCGGTTCGCGTGGCCGCGCGTGGCGGCAGAGGTGCTGGAGTCGTACCGTCGTGCCGCGCAGCGCGCGTCGACGGCCGACTGGCGCCTGGCGCGACGGTAGGTGCGCCCACCGAATGGGTGAGTGGAGAGTAACCGGTGATATCCGAGCCGATCGGGCGGTTCGTCCGCCAATACATGCTGGGAGTGGGGCGATTCTTCGCCGGCTTCGGCATCACCCCAAACATGGCGACGATGATCGGCTTCGGGCTGAATGTGATCGTCGCGATCATCCTCGCCTCGGGGTACCCTCGTCTCGCCGGCACGTTGCTCCTCTTTGCCAGCGCGTTCGACATGGTCGACGGTGCCATCGCCCGCTCGACCGGCAAGACGTCTTCGTTCGGCGGCTTCCTCGACTCGACAGTTGATCGCTACTCCGAGATCGTCGTCTATATCGGCCTGGTCGTCTGGTTGAACACGACCGACAACGACCACCTCGGCTCACTGTTGGTGCTGATTTCGGCCACCGGCGCGCTGATGATCAGTTACGCCCGTGCCCGCGCCGAGGCGATTGGGCTGAAGGCGTCGGTCGGGCTCGTGGCGCGCCCGGAGCGGGTGGTGCTGCTGGCCATCTGCCTCATTTTCAACCTGCCGATGGTCGCGCTCTGGATTCTCGCGGTCACGACGCATGTCACCGCCGTCTGGCGGATGGTCCATGTCTGGCAGGTGACGCGGAATGAGAGCCAATCATGACGGAGCCGTCCGACGAGCGGCGGGACGCGCCGTCCGAACGCATCGTCGTGCCCGGCGGGTCGCAGGGCTCCAACCTTCCTGAGGAGCTCGATGCATTCGACGAGGAACAGCAGGTGCGCGATCTTGGATCGGCCTCGCGCTCCTGCGTCGCCATTCTCACCGTGCTGCTCATCATCGCGCTGCTTGTCTGTGTCTTCCTGATGTGGGCGTTCTTCATCCGCTGACGTTGGTGGCAGTAATCGTGTTTCGTCCGTAGACCCGGATTTGTGGGGCACGGTGAGATGGTGCGATCCGGGCACCCGGCGCGAGCACCAGGGTCCGATCGCAGGCACCACCGTCCATTGTCATCGTGAGCGGAACGCCCGCAGGGCGTGAAGTCGAAGGATCTCGTGCCTGCGGAGCTGTCAGGTCTGAGCGCCAGAGATCCTTCGACTCCGAGGCTGCGCCCCTGCGCTCAGGATGCCAGGCGACGGGAATCGGACGCTGGTGGCTGTCAGAAGCCCGGGCGCGGAACCGCGATTGCGCACATAACGTCCCCTTGTCATCCTGAGCGCAGCCCCCGCAGGGGGCGAAGTCGAAGGATCTCTTGC
>CBFGRG010000361.1:0-4116 GCA_965651105.1 uncultured bacterium
GGCGAGGCGTTTCGCATGGTCGATCCACTGAATCCAGCCGGAGAGCCCGCCTGGCATGAGAACGATCGGATCACCGCTGCCGGTGACCTCGTGCAGCAGCGGTCGGATGGGTGTCGATGTCCCGAAGTTCGATGTGGTTGCGGCATCCATGGCGTGCCTCCTGAAGTCGTGGGTGCGCGAGCGGTCCGATTGGGGACCACTCTGGCGGCACGGACGGGCGCGCGCATCGGGTGTTCACCCCATTTACCCGAGTGGCTTGTGCAGGAGATCGTGTTCCATGGCAAACAGGGCCGCACCGGCGCGAGTGGAGACGCCGATCTTGTCGTAGATGTGCTGGATGTGGTGTCCGGCGGTCTTCGGCGAGATGAAGAGCGCCGCGCCGATCTCCCTGTTCGAGAGGCCGCGCGTGGCGAGACGCAGCACCTCGACCTCGCGGTCGGTGAGCCCAGCGGGCCAGGCCTGTCGCAACCCGGCGGCGGTCTGGCCACTGCTGGAGAGCACGGCCTGGACCACCTCCGGGTCGAGCCGCCCCTTGCTGACTTCGGTCACAAGCTCCGAAGCGGCGGCGTCAGGCGTTCGGGCGGGGCGATGGGGGCGGTCGTGCGTCATCGCGTCCCATGTGTCGGCGACGGCGAGGATTCGCGCGCCGGTCGGGATCGCCGAGCCGGTGGCGCCACGGTGATAGCCCGATCCGTCGAGGCGTTCGTGGTGCATGCCGGCGATCGTGGCAAGCTCGACCAGCAGCGGGCAGCGGTCGAGAATCCGTTCGCTGTGGTAGGCGTGCAGGCGCACCTGCTCCCATTCGGTCGAGGTCAGAGGCCCGGCCTTGTCCCAGATGCCGCTGGGCACGCCGACGCGGCCGAGATCATGCAGGTACCCGGCCAGTCGGATGCGATGTGTGTTCTCCGTTGAGAGCCCCAGCTGCGTCGCGGCCGATGCCGCGATGGTTGCGACGCCAGCCGAGTGGCCATGCAGCCACGGCGATTTCAGGTCCGTGATGTCGGCAAAGGCGCGGGCGGCCGCGTCCAGGCGTATCTCCGGGACGCGTTGATGCGGCTCGGGCTCGGCGTCGAGCATGGCGACGAACGGATCGACCGCGTCGATCTCCGCGAGCAGTGAGCGGCCGTGGCGGGCGAAGACCGCGGCGATCGCTGGGTCGAGGGCAGTGCCGGCGCGGGCCCGGATGGTCGCAAGGGCGGTGTCGGGGCCGCCGAGGTCGTGAAAGAGGATGGCCTGCCCAGCCACCTGGGCAAAACACGCGGCGGGAGCGATCGCTTCGCCGCTGAGGTCGGGCATCCCCGTGCCGTCCCAACGCGCGTAGATGGTGTCGAGGCCGCGCTGGACTCCAGGCGGCAGGCCCAGCCGCTCCGCGGTGCGGACCGCCACCTCGCAGTTGGCGCGGTAGAGCTGCCTCGATGCTTCCGAACCCGCGCGCAGCGTCCTGAAGATGGCGCGCACCCGACTCGGCGGCGAGGAGCCTTTGGCGATACCGGTCAGGAAGAAGGCGAGCACCTCTCGCATATTCTCGTCGTCGACAAGGGCGCCGGCGCGCCGGAAGGCGATGTCGTCCCCGCCGGCGATCGCGGCGGTCTCGCGGGCGTAGGCAGTGCAGCCGATGTGCTGGAGGAGGGCCGTGAGGAAGACATCGGCGACGTCGGGCTCGGGGAGATTCATCCGGCGGGCGAGGCCGGTGGCCAGCAGGCAGGTGCGGATCGCCGTCCCCGCCGGCTGCCCCATACCGAGGTCGGTCACCTGGGAGAGCGCGGCGAGCATCTCGGCGAGGCGAAGGTCGGCCATGGCGCAGCCTCCACGCGGGCGCTGGGGCAGATCCTGAACGCCGCCCCATGATGACACATGTGCGCGCTGTCGGGCGCCGGCATGGCCCGCAGATGCCCCGTTCGGGGGTGGACGTCAGCTTTGATCCAAGGTGCTTGACCCAGGGCGCGGCGGACGACCCACGCAGGCGTTCACTTTGCCTATTGGAGGCGCGTCCTGAAGTGTGCGGAGCTCGGCGAGGGCATCGAGGCAGGCATCGTCCAGATCCGGCCGGCCGGTGGAGACGTTCTCGCCGTCGATCGTCCATTTGGCGCCAGTCCGGTGGTGGAAGATGATGTTGCCCTGGAAATCCCGCTGTTCCAGCGCGGCGGTCATGCGCTTGCGGCCGTGGGGTGTGACCTTGTCGAAGTACACGCTGTGCGGTCGACCCTCCGGCATGGCCCAGGGCTGATCCAGGCGACGCCATGCGAAGTGGAACGTCTCCTTGTCGCCGTAGATATGGCGGTAATAGATATCGGACCAGGCGTTGTAGTGCACCGCGAGCGAGAGTGGCGCCCAGCAGCGGGCGGTGTCGATCACGACCTGGCCGCTCTCCACCTCCAGCTCCTCACGGTAGGGGACATCGAAGAGGTTCCAGACGGGGGAGTCCGGCAGGTGCATGTGGTTGTCCGGCCAGAAGATCGTGCCTGTTTCCGCGTACTCCGGCGCCGCGAGCAGGGTGGCCGGGTCGATCAGCGGGACGTTGTCGGCGTCGAGCAGGATGACATGGCGAAACGGCGACCGGAGCGCGGCGTAGGCCTTGCATTCCCACGGGCCGAGCCGACGCATCGGGTGCTCCCTGCGCACTGCGAAGGCGTCGACCAGCTCGGCTCCGAACCGCTCCGGGAGTCGCCGCATCGCGGGCGTGAGCTCGTCGGGGCCGAGATACCAGACCTGGATCGGCAGATCGCACCGTTGGACATCGCGAAGAATGGCGATCGCGACCCATGCGGCGGTGAGCGCCGGCCCGCCGGCGACCATCACAATGCCCGCCCCCTGCAGCGGGGGCGGGCCGGTGGTCATCGCATCGAGCGCGACTTGCTCCTGGCGGGCGTGAAGCTCGGCGAGTGTGGCAGCGCTCGGCAATGGGGCTTGGTGGTCCATAACCTGTCTCGTGAACGCGGCGGTGGACCCTGGAGGCGGATCTAGAACCCGGCGGCCTTGTCGCAGACGTTGATCAGCGGCTCGCCGGCAACGAACCGGCGGATGTTCTCGTGGGTGATCTCGAACTCGCGGTCCCGCGTTATCGGCGATGCCGGCGCGCAGTGCGGCGTCATCACCAGTCGCGGCGTATCCCAGAGGAAGTGGTCCTCCGGCAGTGGCTCCTGGCCGAACACATCGAGCCCGGCGCCGGCAAGCGTTCCGTCGTGCAGCCGCGCGGCGAGCGCTTCCTCGTTGATGATATTGCCGCGGGAGATGCCGATCACCGTCGCGCCCTGCTTGAGCGCCGCGATCCGCTCGGCGTTGATCAGGTCGGTCGTATCCGGTGTGAGCGGCACCGCGACCACGACGACATCTGCCTTGGGCAGCTCGGTGTCGAGATGCTCCATCGGCAGCACCGTCAGCCCGTCGGTCGACTGCTCGGGGGCGAAGACGTCGAGCCCGACCACCTCCATCTCGAACGCCAGCGCCCGATTGGCGATCGCGCGTCCGATGTTGCCCATACCGACAATCAGCATGCGCTGCCCATAGAGCGAGATCATCGGCAGCCCACGCCCGTAGGCGTGATAGTGGTGGTTGTCCTTGTCGCGCGTGAACTCCGCGATACGCCGGCCGAGCGCGAGCAGCAGGGCGAAGGCGTGCTCCGCCACGAACGGAGCGTGGGCGCCGCGGGTATTGGTCACCACGACATCGCTCGCCACCAGCTCGGGGATGGCGAGGATCGTCTCGACCCCGGCGCCGGTAGAGTGCACCCAGCGGAGCTTTTCGCTCGCTCGGGCGTACAAGTCTGCCGGGATGCGCCCGATGTAGCCGTCGGCATCGGCCATGCTGTCGGGGTCTTCCGTCACCGAGGTGAACGTCACCTCGGGGAACTCCGCCCGCATGGCGGCAATGCGATTTTCGTCGACTTCTCTTCCCACGGCGATGTGCACGACTTGGTGATCCTCTCCGGTTACGCGGCTGCCAGCGGCGTCATGGTGCCAGTCATCGCGCATGTTTGCAAGCGGTGTTTTCGGAGCCCTGTAGCGATCACATCACGCCTGACCAGTCCTCGCCGGATCCGGCGGCAAGGCGCCTCACGATGCTGGTCCGGGGCGGTGAGGATAGGGCCATTATGGCGAGCGGACGCGAAACGGGGCG
>CBFGRG010000362.1:0-4107 GCA_965651105.1 uncultured bacterium
GCTGATGGGAGTGATGCTGGGGTGAGCGATGCCGTCTGAACGACCCAGTCCACTGCGGAGGCGCGGTGCTGCGCTGACGACGCCGTCTGCGGTCCCATCCCGCCAAATCCCGTCGAAGGTCGCGCCGGCTCAAGCCGCCAGTATCCCCGCCGCCCCGCCGATTGTGGAGAAGTGATCATGGACCGCGATCGCTGGGTCATTCGCCCTGCTCGACCGGGTGAGCACCTCACCCTGAACGAGCTTGCGTTTCGGTCGTCGCGGCAAATATGGAACTACCCCGACGACTTTATGGCATGGGAGCCTGAGGCGATCGCGGTCAAATCGGAATACATCGCCAACAACATCGTCAGCGTGATGGAGATCGACGGTCGCCTTGTTGGCTTCTCGATGCTGCGAGGCGACCCGCCCGAGATCGAGCTCTCTCGCCTGATGGTCGAGCCGGATTCCGCCGGGAAGGGCATCGGCCGGGTTCTGTGGAAGCACGCCGTCGCCACCGCCCGCGCCCTCGGCGCGAGCGTCATCACCCTCGATGCCGACCCCAACGCCGAGCCGTTCTACCTGCGCATGGGCGCCGTCACGGTCGAGATCGCTGACTGGGAGCCGCCGATGATGCCCGGTTGGCGGCTCCGAATGATGCGTTACGAAATTCCGCCCGTCGACTAGCGCGACCAGGCTGGCGTCGCATCCTCGCCGGAGTCGCGGTAGAACCGGTACCCCGCCGGCGCGATCAGCAGCCACTCCGCCGCCTCATCTCCGGCGTTGCGGAGCTGATGGGCGGTGTTCGCGGGGATCACGATCGTGTCGCCCGCCTGCAGTGTATGCGTCTCTCCACCCGAAGTGACGTCCAGCTTGCCCCCGAGCAGCACCAGCGCTTCTTCCCGGTCATGGGTGTGAGAGGGGTTGAAGCCGCCGGGTTGCTGGCGCTGACGGATGACACTGACCTCGCTCGCGCCGCGACCGGCGGTGACGATCGGGGCGCTGGCGTTGCCGTTGGGAGTTTCGGTGAGGGCGAGAGTGTCGAATCGAACGACGGTCATGGTGATTCTCCGGTATCAAGGTCGACATTCAGGGAACCTGCTGATACGGTCAAGCTGGTTGACCATTCAAAATGGTAAACTGGGTAGACCGATATGTCAACGGGAGGGGGACGATGGGGAGCGAGCAGGACGATCTCCAGGCGCTGCGGGGGCAGCACATCGGGCGTTTGCTGCTGCGAGCGCACCGCGCCTTCAGCGCGCGCGCCGCGACGATGTTTCATGAGCGCGGTTATCCCGGCATCACGCTTCGACACATTGACCTGGTGCCGCACCTCGACGCTGGCGGCACGCGTTCCACGGTGCTGGCACGTCGCGCCGGCATGACGAAGCAGGGGATGGGCAAGCTCGTCGCCGAGCTGGAAGCGCAGGGGCTGGTCGAGCGCATGCCGGATCCAGCCGATGGCCGCGCCCAGCTCGTGCGGTTCACCGAATCCGGGCAGGCGTTCCTCGCGACGGGTATCGAGGTCGTGCAGGCGCTGGAGGCTGAGTACCGCGCGATCCTCGGCAGCGACGGCCTGGAAGCGTTGAAGGACGCGCTGAAACGTGTGACGGCAGCCGGCAATGACGACGCCTGATCGGGCGGTGTTGCTCCTCGCCGGGAGATGCTGTCGGCACGATGAGCCTGAGCACTGTGAACGTTCGATCAAATCCATGTCGGAATAGCTCGAGCGAGCCTTGCGGGGTGTCCGTACATCGAACAAATGTGCTATGATTGCCGCATCAGTCGTGACTGGCCGGCACATCCCGAGCCGTCACCCGGGACCCAACCTCGATCGCGACTACGGCAAGCGAGCACTGATGGCAGAAGCTCTCCTCGACCCGACCGACATCGCTGTCGACTACGAATTTCTTGTCCAGCGCGTCATCCGGACCATGCGCGCCAGTGACGATCCGCTCACACTCGATGATCTTGCCGAGATGGCCGGGCTCAGTCCCTTTCACTTCGCCCGCGTGTTTCGCTCGGTCACCGGTGTGCCGCCGGTCGAGTTCCAGACCGCGCTGCGTTTCGTGCGCGCCAAGGAGCTGCTGCTGACCAGTCCGGCGAGCGTCACTGACATCTGCTTCGAAGTCGGCTATGGCAGTCTCGGCACTTTCTCGCGACGGTTCAAGCAGATCGTCGGCATCACCCCGGCCGAGTTTCGGGCGCTGCCGGAAACGGTCGACCGGATGTATCTCGGCGAGCCGATCACGCGGCACGCCAGGCCCACCGGCAGCTCGATCGCACGGATCGAAGGGGACATCATCGCGCCAGGCGTCAACGATCGCGTCTACGTTGGTCTCTTCCCCGACAATCGCCCCGGCGGCCGACCGGTCGTTGGCCAGATGCTGCCCGAGCCGGGACCGTTCTGCCTGCCCAACGTGCCGGTCGGACGATGGCACATGATGGCGGCCGCACTGCCCCGCGAGGCCGACCCCGTGGCGCAGCTGCTGCCGAACGGCATCAACGTCGGCAGCGGCGGCATGGTCGAGATCGTCCGGGGCGACGAGCAGGTGCGGCGCCTGGTGATGATGCGGCCGATCCTGCAGACCGATCATCCCGTGATGACCGCGTTGCCAGCCCTGCTGCTGTAGCAACTTCGGAGAAGCGGCCGCGCCGGCGGGGCCCGACAATCGAGAGGCGATCGGGTGGACGGCGGTCGCACTCCGGGTTTCGATGATTTTCGGGAGAATCGACAAACGTGATCACGCACATCCATTCCGCAACCGTCATCGTCAGTGATCAGGACAAGGCGCTGGAGTTCTACACCGGCACGCTCGGCTGGGAAATCGAGATCGACCAGCCGATGGGTGACGGGCGGTTCATCACTGTCAAGCCGAAGGACGGTCAGGCGAGCCTGGCGCTCGGCACCAGTGCCATGTTCGGTGGCACATCGGCGCCCACGATGGGCATCTCGCTGATCGCCGACGACGTCCAGAAGACCTACGAGGAGCTCTCGGCGAAGGGTGTGAAGTTCACGATGAAGCCCGAGCCGATGCCGTGGGGCGACATCGGCGCCCACTTCGAGGATCCGGACGGCAACAGCTTCTAACTCAATGGCCCCGCCCCGAGCTAGCCCACTCCCACTCCATACCCCTCCGACGGAGCGCCGTCATCAGCGTCGATGATCGGCGCTCCGTCACGTTGAGGAGATACCAACATGAGCCATCACAAGCGTGTCGTGGAACAGTACTTCGACGGATTTCGCCACGGTGATCACGCGGCGATCCTCGCCCTGCTGACCGACGATGTTGTCTGGGATCTCCCGGGCCACGCCCGGCGCGAGGGCAAGGTCGAGTTCGATCAGGAGATCGAGAATGAGGCGTTCACGGGCCGCCCGACGCTGATGATCGATCGCCTCGTCGAGGAGGGCGACGCGGTCGTCGCGATCGGCACCGGCGCGGCAAGCATGAAGAGCGGCGAGACGCACCGGTTTGCCTACTGCGACGTCTTCACCTTTACGGGCGAACTGATTTCTCGGGTGGAATCGTACCTCGTGCCACTTGCGGGCGAAGCTTCGGCGCAGGTGTAGCAACTTCGGAGAAGCGGCACCGGTCGGCGAGGCGCATGATGAGGACGTGGCCGAATGGACGGCGGCCGCACCGGAGCCCGATCGATAACGGACAGGAGTGACCTCAACCGGCGCCACGACGCCAACCTTTTTCTTCCCAACCCCCTCTTTTCGCAGCCCCGGACGCCAACGTCGCCGTCCGGGGTTGTCGTGTGGGTGGTTCGGATCTGTATGGTTGTTGCACCTCACCAGCTCGGCTGGGCGCAGCGCATGCATGAAGGATACGGCGATGATCTACTCGACGATCGAGAAACGCGCCGGCGAGTACGTGTTGGTGATATCTGAAGAGGACATGGAATCGCACAATGGCAGGCTCGCCAGCCGGTTCGAGACCTGGCTGCGCGAGAATACCGTTCCGCGATCGTCGCAATCGTAGACCCGCGCCCAGGTGCGCGGGTGCTTCATGTGCGCCAGTGATCGAATCCTGACATCAATACCGCACCCGGGCACCTCGGCCTCACCTTTGCCCACATCGTTCACGACACGCGGGTTCCCCACGATGCGGGGGCCATGCCCATGGC
>CBFGRG010000363.1:0-4102 GCA_965651105.1 uncultured bacterium
ATGCTGATCGTCACCGGCCACTCCCCGTAGGGATTCTCCTGCACGCCCCGGCCGCTCCACGTCGCGATGAACTCGCTCGGCACGGAACCGGATGACGCCGCGGGAACGGGTGTCGTCGTCGGTCCGGTCGAAACCGGCCGCTCCATGGCGACATCGGGATTTGGCTGCCATGCGGGATTCAGGCCGAACCCAATCGTTGCCGGTTGCATCGGTGCCTGATACACGACGATCAGCGCATCCTTGTAACCACTGTTCCCTTCAGCCGCCACCACGCGCGATCCATCCGGCGCCATGTCGACACCGGCAGAGGTTTGATACGGAGGCGATTGGGTCCATCGCTCCAGCAGGTTGCCACTCAGGTCAAGCTGCACGATGTCGTACACGGGAGAGTCGTACGGCGGCATGCATCCGGCGGTGCAGACCGTCGCGATAATCCCCGTGCCATCGGCGGTCAGGTGCGCGTCGTAGGGCCCCAGCCACTCATCGTCGTTGTAGAGCTCGAACGAGCTCGTGAGCGTACCATCGCTCGTGAACAGATGCACGCCGGCTTTGTGGAACCCACTGTAGACAACCATGATCGCGCCGTCCGAGGGACGCACGTCGACTCGGCTGCCGTAGTGCATCGCCTTGCCGTCGGAGGTCCAGTCAACGCCCGATCCATCGAGGGAGTAGGGCACCTCAATCCGCTGGTCGGAGCCATCCAGCGCGCTGGAGGTGACGAAACCGCGCAGTGGATTGGCGGCGAGATCGGCGGGAACAGGGTCACCTGTAGCGATGTTTTGCGAACAGGTATAGAGCACGCGCTGGTTGTCGGCGCTGAAGGCGGGGCCATGGCAGGACGCGCCGGTGTTCGGCAGGAGGCTCAGCTCACCCTCCCGCAGCACCCAGACGCCGCTTTTCTCATCTCCACCGCCCGTGAAGGTGAGCATGGTGCCATCGTGCGACCAGGCCGGCATGTTGTAGGTCGGAAAGCCGCCATCAACGTTGCCATCGGTCGTCACCTGCTTCCGCTGGCTGCCGTCCGGCTGCATCAGCCAGATGTTGCCGTCGTCGCCAACGTAGGCGATCCAGTCCTGACCCGGCTCGATCGTCAGCCCTGATGCGGATCCTGATTCCGTGGCTGCCTCCGTCGCTTCAGCCGTTTCCTCGGTCGAGTCCGGTGCCTCGCCCTGTGCCGCGGCAACATCGGCCGGCATCAGCACAATGAGCCACTGCGCGGCGTCCGTGTTGAGGTACTCACTGCCGAATGTGAATTGCTGTGGATTGCCGCCGACGACCGCGTATCCATCCGGGATCGTCGATTCATCGACCGTTACGGTCACTTCGACATCGACCGGCATCCAGATTTCAGGCTGGCTGCAGAACGCAGCGCTGCCAATCACGCACTGGCCGTAAGCTTCGCCGCTCGCTCCCGAGACGGTGAATCGCATGCCCTCCGCTACCGAGCATCCCTCGGGCAGGATTGGGCCGTCGGTAGAGCGCGAGAAGCCTTCGGAGGTTGTGGTACACGCGATCGCCACGACCGGGGCTGTGCTGATGAACTGCGTCGTCGGCTGCAGACCCGCCGTGCTCTCGGGCACGGCGATATCGACCGCGACCGGTTGCCATGCGAACGCGCCGCCATCGATCGGCACCTCGGTCACCGTGCCGGTGGCGATGTCCACCATCTGCGTGACGTAGGTCAGCCCCGCCGTTCCGAGGTCGAAGTCGGTCTCCTCGGTCGTGGTGCGCAGCAGCAGGCGCGTTCCATCCGGCGACTGCGTGAAGCTGCCGATCGTGACATTCGGATCGGGCGTGTAGAGCGTCTCGAGGAGGTTGCCCTCGCGATCGACCAACAGGATCGAGGTATTGGGCGGGCCGGGCGAGTCCTTGTAGCATCCGCGGCAGAGCCGCGCGAGGATATTCGTCCCGTCGGCCGAGAACTGGCCCCAGGTGCGGCCCTGGTCGCCTGGCGGCGCCTCGAAACGGGCATCCCATTCGCCCTCGCTGTTGATCACATGGATCTGGCGCCACCGCGCGCTCGACCAGAAGATGCTGTTGACCAGCATCTCGCCATCGACCGGCGACACGCTGATGTCGTGCGTCGACAGCATCGTCCACCAAAGCGTGTCCGAACCGTCGATCTGCAACTGCACGGGTGCCAGCACCTCCCAGTTGGAACCGTCGAGATCGACCACACTCACAAATCCATACGGCGGGTAGGAGTCCAGCGTGCGCTGATCGGGAATCGTGCTGCTCCCGGGCGAGGTCGAGCAGAGCAGCACCAGCCGCGCGTTGTCGGGCGTGAAGGCGGCATTGTCGCAATTGTGGATAACCGGAACGCGTGTCACGGCGCCGTCGCGCAGCACGTAGATGTCGTTGCCGGATTCCGCTTCGGCGTTGCGGGTCGAGAAGACGAGCATGGTGCCGTCGTGAGACCAGCTCGGGGCGCCGTACGGGCGCTCCGGGGATCCGTCAGTCGTCACCTGCCGCTGGTCGCTGCCGTCTGGCCGGGAGAGCCAGATGTTGCCGCCACTGGAGTACGCGATCCAGCCATCGCCGGAGGCGGCCGGCTGCTCGGCGACCTCGGTCGGCTCAACAGTTGCTTCCGGCGTACCAGTCAGGTCGGTCGGCTCGGCTTCGGCGGGCGGGGGCGCTTCGGTGCCGGGCGTCCCGGCGGGCTGCAGGCGCGGCCGGTAGGCATTGGTCAGCAGCACCGTCACCTCGCCGGAAGGATCGATGCGCAGGATCTTCTGGTGCTCCGCGTAGATTTCGGGTGAGTACTCGCTGTACCGCGACTCGTCGACGCCCATCAGCGCCGTCGGATTGTCGACCGCGCCGACGATGATCGCGCCGTCGCCGGCAACGCTCGGCACGCCGGTGCCATAGACATCGAGCGAAGCAACTAGCTGTGGCTCGGCACCGACACCGGTCACCATGATATCGACCGTGTGGTCCGTGTACTGGATGGGATAGTCGTCGAACCGCGAGGTGAATGCTGAGTCCCCTCGCGCCGTCACCCTCGCGAAGACGACCTCGCCCGCCGGGGTCCAGGCAAGCCCGGTACGGGACACCAACGGCCCCTCATCTCCAATGGGCAGCGGCTGGACCGTTCCCGTGGCAGGATCGAACACTCCGGCCGATCTGGCTCTTGTAGTGATGGGGTCCTGAATGAGGATCGAACCGTTCGGGCCGGCGGCCAGCCACGCCGTCTCCGGATACTCGATCACCTGACCGCTGGTGAGGTCGATCGAGATATTGGGGAAGCACGGCGTGTTGACGTAGGCGACATCCCTGTCGGTCCACCAGATGAGCCCCTCATAGGCGCCTCGGACAAACGCCGAGCCGTCCTCATGAAAGGCCATCAGCAACTCCACGATCGGAATGGGGCCATCCATCCCACCACATGCGAAGGGCCGGTTGTAGGTGGTCACGTCGTTGGCCGCACCGTCCAGCGCAACGCGGGTGAAGGTGCCGGTACCACCATCGTCGAAGATCACCATCAACTCGTCAGCATCAACCGCCCACGAGAACACATTCCCGTACGAGCTCCGGCCTCCGGGGAACTCGCCCGGCACGTCGATCAGATCGCGCATCTCGCCGGTCGCCACGTCATAGAGGTCAAGACGAGATTCGTGCAGGATGGCGATGTACTGCCCACTCGGTGACCACGCGAAACGCTGTACCCCGCCTTTGGAGATGGTGATTTGACGGCGATCGGACCCGTCCTCGTTCATCAGCCAGAGATTGCCTTGCCGCAAAAACGCGATCAGCGGCTGGTCCGGCTGCTGGGCACGGAGGGAGGTCGCCGGGGCGCTGTCCGGACCCGCAACCGCCGGCTGGACCGGCAGCCCCGGAAGGAGCATCGCCAGGCAGAGCAGGAGCGCGGCGAGAGGTGATCGCGATCCTCTCGCCCGTGACCGACGCGCGCGCGAATCACTGCCGAACATCGAACGCCTCCTCTGCCATGGCTATCGTCAGATTGTCAGGTGTCTCGTACCTCCATTGTCACCCAGGGAATGCTGCGTGAACATGAAATTCACCTGCCATTTGGCGCCAGAAATCTGCCATTTCGGCATCCAACCGGGATCCCGGCACGCGAAGCGGGGGAGGATCGGCCGAT
>CBFGRG010000364.1:0-4100 GCA_965651105.1 uncultured bacterium
TTGTCCGCCCGGCCGCCGTCAGGCGGCATTGCGCGTTGGCCTTCAGCGCAACCTCGGGAGTTCTCCTCCCCTACGACTGTGGCCGCTGCGCGGCCACCGGGCGGACGACTCCCCTTCCCGCCTGCGGCGGGTCGGCGAGGTCCGCCCCTACGCGCCCTTGAGGCGCGGCACCTCAGGAATGGCCCTCGTCGCCCTCCGGGGCCGGGCCGGCCTTCTCCTGGTCGTCCTGCGAACGATAGGCGGCCGCTTCGTCGTTCCGACCCAGCAGCTCGAGCGCGGTCGCGGTGACGTTCTCGACGGTGAAGCCGAAGTGCTCCAGCACCTCATTGCCCGGCCCGGAAGCGCCATAGGTGTCCTGACCGACATGCGCGCCGTTGTCGCCGGTGTAACGCGACCACCCGATCGTCGTACCCGCCTCGACCGACACGCGCGGCGTGCCCTCGGGGCCAAGCACCGACGTCTTGTACGCCTCGTCCTTCGCGTCGAACAGCTCCCAGCAGGGCATGCTCACCACGCGGGCGTCGATACCCTTGCCGGCCAGCTCCTTGCGCGCCTCGACCGCCAGCGCAACCTCCGAGCCGGTCGCAAGGAAGACGAGGTCCGGATCGCCATCACTGTCGTGCAGGATGTATCCACCGTCGCTGACGCCGCCCTTCGCGCCGGAGCGATCCTGCACGGGCAGGTCCTGCCGCGAGAGGATGAGCGCGGTTGCGTGCCCGCTTTCGATGGCGTGGCGCCAGGAATCGGCGGTCTCGTTGGCATCCCCCGGCCGGAACACGTGCAGGTCCGGAATCAGCCGCAGCGACATCGTGTGCTCGACCGGCTCGTGGGTCGGGCCGTCCTCGCCGACGGCGATGCTGTCATGGGTGTAAACGAAGATCGAGCGCAGCTTGCTCAACGCGGCGAGCCGGACCGACGGACGCTGGTAGTCGGAGAACGTCAGGAAGGTGGCGCTGAATGGAATGACCCCGCCGTGGGCGGCCATGCCGTTGACGATCGCGCCCATGCCGTGCTCGCGGATGCCGAAATGGATGTTGCGGCCGGTGTAGTCCCACGGGCCGCCGCTGGCGCCCTGGATTTCCTCACCGCTGGTGGCCGGGGGCATGAAGTCGCCGCCGCCCTTGAGGACGGTGTTGGTCGACGGGTTGAGATCGGCCGAGCCGCCAACGAAGGTCGGCAGCTTCTCGAAGAAGGCGTTCATCACCTCGCCACCGGCCTTGCGGGTGGCGATGCCCTTGGGATCCGGCTCCCAGGTCGGGATATCGCTGTCCCAGCCATCGGGAAGCTCGCCGTCGATCGCCTGCTTCAGCTCGGCGGCCTCTTCGGGGAACTCGGCGGCGTAGGCCTCCCAGCGGCTCTGCCAGTCGGCCTCGGCCTTCGCGCCCTTGTCGACCGCCTCGCGGTACAGCTCGAGCGCATCGTCGTACACGAAGAACTTCTCGTCCGTCGGCAGCCCGAGGTTCTTCTTGGTGGCGGTCACCTCGTCATCCCCGAGCGGGGAGCCGTGCACGCCGAAGGTGTCGGCCTTGTTGGGCGAGCCGTAGCCGATCACGGTGCGGCAGCAGATCAGCGACGGCTTCTCGGTCTCGGCGCGCGCTGCCTCGACCGCGCCGCGCACGGCATCGGGATCGAGCCCGTCGATCGTCTGGACGTGCCAGCCGGCCGCCTCGAACCGCTTGCCGACATCCTCGCCGAGCGTGACGTTGGCGGTTGCCGCCAGCGTCATGTGGTTCTGGTCGTAGAGGTAGATGAGCTTGCCGAGCTTGAGCAGGCCGGCGGTGGCGGCCGCCTCGAAGGCGACGCCCTCCATCACGTCACCGTCGGAGATGATGCCGTAGGTGTAATGATCGATGATCTCGTGACCGGGCCGGTTGTACTTCGCCGCGAGGTAGCGCTCGGCCATCGCGAGACCGACGCCGTTGCCGACGCCCTGCCCGAGCGGCCCGGTGGTGACTTCGACGCCCGGGGTGTGTCCACGCTCCGGGTGACCCGGTGTCTTCGAGCCAACCTGGCGGAACTGCTTGAGGTCGTCGAGCGTGACGTCGTAGCCCGTCAGGTAGAGCAGCGAGTAGATCAGCATCGAGCCGTGGCCGGCTGACAGCACGAAACGATCGCGATTGAACCATTCCGGGTTCTTCGGATTGTGGTTCATGAAGTCGTGCCAGAGCACGTACCCCATCGCGGCGGCGCCCAGCGGCAGGCCCGGATGACCGGAATTCGCCTTCTGGATGGCATCCATCGAAAGCGAGCGGATGCTGTTGATTGCCTTCTGTTCGAGTGCCTTGTCAACGGTGGTTGTGGTGGCCAATGGTGCATTCTCCTTGCGCTGTCTGCATCGACGCAAACTTCGGGCCGTGAAACGGTCGTCGACGACGCGTCGGTAGCCGCTTCACACGACGATAGCCACCGGCGTCAGGCGGCGGTCGTCAAGCCCCTCTCAACTACCTCTAGTATCCCACGTTGCTTCAACGAAGCATGACGCCTCGATCGGCCCGGATCGAGCCGGAAATGGCGACAACCCCCAGCGAGGGCGCGTTCAACGCCTGGCCCGAGCCTGTCGAAGGCACGTCCCCTGGTGCTGCGGTTTCAATGCAACGCGCGTCACCGTCCCGCGCGGATGTCTTCCAGGCGCCGGAGCTGGTCACCGTCGGGGTCGAAATTGTCCGGCGACAACCACGCCTCCAGCGCCGTCCGGACCGTTGGCCATTCGCTGTCAATGATCGAAAACCACGCCGTATCGCGGTTGTGTCCCTTGACGATCCGGTGCTGCCGGAACGTGCCCTCGTAGACGAATCCCAGCCGCTCGGCGGCCCGCATCGAGCGGGCGTTGGCGGCATCACACTTCCATTCCAGCCGCCGGTAGCAAAGATCGTCCATCGCGTGGCGCATCATCAGGTAGAGCGCCTCGGTCGCGGCGGCAGTCCGCTGCAGCTCCGCGCCGAGGAAGATGCTGCCGATCTCGATCACGCCGTTCGCCTGGTCGACCCGCATGAAACTGGCCGAGCCCACCGGCCTGCCGCTCAGGCGATCGATGATCGTCTCGGTGTAGAGATCCGGGTCGGCGACGAACCGCGCCAGCCACTGCTCGAACTCCGCCTCGTCCGGGAACGGTCCCCAGGACAGGTAGTTCCACAGCGCGGGGTCGCCGTCCCGGGTTGCCTCGAACAGTCCCATGGCATGGTCGGTCACGTCGGTCGGCACCAGCGTCACGCGGGGCCCGACCAGCGGATCGGCCGTCGGCAGCTCCCGCGGCGTCCAGTCGGCAAGTGGCGCATCAGCGCTCATCGTCCCTCCTCCAGGTCCTCAATAATCAGGAAATCGTTCGCCACACGTTGCGGGATGCGGATCGCCCGCACTGGATCACGCTGGATGAACGCCCACCGGGTGACGGCCCGCACCAGCACCTCACCCGTTTCGAACGAGTCGAGATCCGGGTTCTCGATGATCTCCGGGGGGCCAAATGGCTCGTCCGCGCGGCGAATGACGTAGCGACGCAGCGCGGTCGCCATCCGCATTGAATCGGGCCACGTCAGCACCTCGAGGTGATCGCCCTGATAGGCGGGTCGCAAATAATCGATCTCGTGCCGCCGCGCGACGAACACGCCGCCTGCCTCGCGGTCGAGCTTGTCCTGCGGCCAGCCAAGCAGGGCAGCGTGGTCGATCGCCGCCTGCTCGAGCCAGACGAGGTAGGCGGCATTGTTGGCGTGCCCGATCGGGTCGCATTCGTTGAACCGGACGGTGATCGGCAGGCGGTAGGCGCTCACGGGCCGAACAGATTGACTCATGACCTGGCCCCGAAGACAGGATCGCATGCGGAAGGCCGCCGACCGGTCCGCCGATGGCCACGGGTGCGTTCATACCAGGCGTAGGGGACGTCCTGCCGGCGCTCGGAAAACGCCATCCTCACCATGGTCCCGCGCCGGCAATAGCCTGGGCTGAGCGAAGCGAAGTCGCGTCCCGGTGGCCGCAATGCGGCCGCACGTCGCAGGGGAGGAGCTTGCCTCCTCCCTTCTTGTCGGACCCAACGCCAAGGCGCGCGCCTCGCGCACGCCGGGCGGACCACACCTGCACGCCTGCGCCCTGCGGGCGCGTCGTACCAG
>CBFGRG010000365.1:0-4092 GCA_965651105.1 uncultured bacterium
CGACGGGCGCTGGTCATTACATTCGATCACTCGGAACCCGGCCTCCGGTAGGGCCATCTGGGCGGCCGTGTTCACTATGACTAAATCCGGGGAGCGTGCCGGCGGGGATCGTAGCGGGAGACCCGCCACGACAGGCTGATGAGCGCATGATGGTGACGGGTTCCCGAATATGCTCGCATCGCCGGCGCGTTGCCGGCCGATTCCAAAGGACCCGTCATGAGCGATATTGCTTCGTCCACACCCCTCCCGGTTGGAGATTCGTCTTTGCCGCCCCTCCGGTCGAGCCTGCTCGATTGCGACCTCGTCATGAAAGGCGGCATCACCAGCGGCGTCGTCTACCCCAAGGCCATCGTGCGGGTCGCCCGCGAGTACCAGGTGCGAAGCGTTGGCGGAACCTCGGTCGGCGCGATCGCCGCGTCGCTCGTCGCCGCGGCCGAGTACGAGCGGCAGCGCCACGAGCAGCCGGCGAGTGCATGGAGTGGCAATCTGGATGCGGCCCTCTCCGCCGATCTCGCCGACGAGCCCTTCAGCGGTCCTGCGCAACCGATGCTGGGCCGCACCGGTTACGGCGCGCTTTACGGCATCCCCGCCGACCTCGGGGACAACCTTGCCGCGAAGTTCCAGCCGTCTCGTGAGATGCGGTCGTTGTTCCACTATGTGTTCTCCTGGATGCAGAAGTTCGAGACGCCTGTGGGCAAGGCGGTCTCCGCCGCCGGGCTGGGGCTGTGGTGGCCGAGAGCGCTCACGGTTCTGGTCGGGTTGCTGGTTTTCGGAGGGGTGCGCCTGCTGGACCCATCCGGCGAGGGCCGCTTCTCGCTGATCGCCGGTGCGGTTGTCACGATCGCCGTCATCGTGGCCATCCGCTTCCTCCGACCTCGGATTCGCCTGCCTCTCGGGCTTGTGGTGGGAATCGCGCTGGTCGTCTCGCTGCTGCTGGCGCGGGTGATCTGGTCGTTCCTGTTCGGGTCATCCTGGCGAATCTTCGCGGGGATGGGCGACTCCTTCTCGCTCACCGACGCGTGGGACGAGTTCAGCGCGGACTGGCAGAGTGTATTGGTTGATGTCCTGCCGTGGGTGGTGGTCCTGTGGATTGCCGGCGCGGTGCTCCACCTGGCCTGGGCCATCATTCGTCTGCTGCCCAGTCACGACTACGGCATGTGCACCGGGCTCGGCGACAGCGACGCGATTACCAACTGGATGCACGAGAGCCTCAATCGGGTGGCGGGTCTCGACGCCGGTGGCGAGTCCCGCACCCCTGTGCTCACGTTTGGGCATCTCGGCGGGAGTGGCACGGGCGGTACGGATGGGACCCCCACCCGCCGCGCGGTTCGCCTGCAAATGATCGGCACCGATCTCCTCCGCGGCGTCCCGCTGCTGTTGCCGGATGCGCTCACGCCGGACCGGCGCGACGACGGGACGTTTGTGAGCGGATACCTCTTCGATCCGGCCAGATTCCGGACGTTCTTCCCCTCGGAAGTGGTCGAGGAACTGCTGGATGGTGCCCCGGAGGAGCCGGGACGCCTCTGCCCGTTCCCGCCGCGGGGACGCATTCCCGTTGTCGTTGCCGCGCGGATGAGCATGAGTTTCCCGATCCTTTTCGCCGCCGTTCCGGTCGTCTACTGCGACAGCGAGGGGCGGCAGTGGCAGACGTGGATCTCCGACGGCGGCATCGTCAGCAACTTTCCCAGCAACCTGTTCGACGAGGCGCTGCCACCCTGGCCGACCTTCGGCCTCGACCTGATCGATGTCGACGTTCCGCCGAACGAGACCGCGCCCGCCGGCGAGTTCATGCTGCGGTGGCTTTCTCCGACGTGGCCCTACAGCCGCAGCTCGGTCACGGACAACGTCGAGCGCCTGCCGACGCAGGGGATCTCCTCGGTGATCGGATTCCTGATGGCCGCCGTCAGCGCCGCGCGTGGCTGGATCGACAACTCGCAAAAGCGATTGCCGGGGTATGCCGAGCGGATCGTGGCGATGAACATCTATCCCGGCGAGGGTGGGCTCAACCTGACGATGGAACACGAAAAAATCGAACGGCTCGCCCGGCGGGGCCTGCTGGCGGTGAACGCGCAGCTCGAAAAGTGGCAGCCCGAAGGCGCCCACAGCCAGTGGCGGTACCACCGCTGGGTGCGGATGCGCACCCTCATGCGCGAGCTCGAGGAGGTCGGGCGTGGCTGGAGAGAATGGTTCGAGCGGGATCCTGGCGCGGTTGCCGGCGCGATCGAGTCCTTCGAGGCCATGGCCAGGGACATGCCGGACCCCGCCTCGCCTGCCAGGGAAGAGGTCCCGTACCCGATCGTCCATCCTGACGACCAGGCGCGGGCACGAACTCTCATCGCGTCGTTCAGGGCCTTCGCCGATCGCTCCGGGCGCGCCGACGACGGGCAGGGGCCTGTCGCCGATGCCGGTGCGTCGGCTGGCGAGCGCGCGGCGATCGTTTTCGACGCACCGGTCAGCCCTCAGCCCAATCCCCGGCTGCTGCTGATGCCGCCGTTCGAGTAGCATCGCTCTCCGGCACGATCGGGCTCGTGGCACAGTCCGTGCCGATGCCCTTTTGACGGGCGTGCCTGGTGCTCGCTGCACGGCGTATGACCACAGGGGGTGCGCGAGAGGAGGAGCCGGTCGCAGCCTGTCGCAAACGACACGAATCGCACCGGCGTCGCCGGCGCGAGCGGGCTGATCGACAATCGGGAGCTTCAGCAGGCCGGGGGCCGAGATCGGAGTGGCGCGATGATGCGGTGGCTGTTCGGCCCGCGCGATGTTGCAGGTGGACGGGTGCAGATTTGGGGATGCTCTCCTGGCTGCCTGCTCGCGTCGCTGCTGGTGTCGATCGTATTGACGATCCTGCTCAACCTGCTCCTCCGCTGGATCTTCTGAGGACCGATCCGTTTCATGCCGCCGGACACATGCATGTGGCATGTGCTCGCTGCGGGGTCGAAACGCGTGTTCGCCCGATGCCCCCGGTCGGAGATCGCTTGAGGACACCTGGTTGATGATTCCTTCAGGGCAGCTCCCGCACCTTGGTCCACTCCGGCTACCGGAGACCTCGCCGGCCGCCGCGCTGCTCCGCCGGCTGGCGCTGGCGATCGCGCTCATTCTCGTGGCGGTGCTGCTGCTCTGGGTCACGCGGGACGGTATCCGCGACCATGCCCACGCCGGCCGGCCGCTCGGGGTCATCGATACGTTCTATTTCGCGATCGTTTCCTTGACCACGCTCGGGTACGGTGACATCTCCCCGGTGACGACCGAGGCGCGCCTCATCAACACGTTCCTGCTGACGCCGATTCGCATCTTTCTCTGGGTGCTGTTCCTCGGCACCGCCTACGAGCTGACCATCCTGCGCCTGCAATTCCGGGAGGACCGCCAGATGCGAGAGCTGCATGACCGCCTCGACCACCACGTCATCGTCTGCGGCTACGGCGTCAAGGGTCGCGCCATTCTCGATGAGCTGGTCGCGCACGGGCACGACCGCGAGCAGGTGGTCGTGATCGATCCGTCCGAGGTCGCGGTCGAGCAAGCCACCAAGGACGGCGTGGTCGCCTTTCGCGGTGACGCGTCCAGCGAGTCACTGCTGGAAGCCGCCGCGATCGAGAAGGCCGCCTACCTGCTCGCCGTGCCCGATCGCGATGACGCCTGCGTGCTGATCATCCTCACCGCCCGCTCGCTGGCGCCGAATGTCGAGATCATCGCCGCCGCGCGCGAGGAGGAGAACATCAAGCTGCTCTACGGCGCCGGTGCGACGCTCGTCGTCGCTCCCTCCGTCGCAGGTGGTCGCGTGATCGCCTCCGCCGTGCGCCAGCGGGCAGTGCCGTACTTCCTGGAAGACCTGCTCGCCTTTGGCGAGGGGCTCACCGTTGCCGAGTATGTCGTGCCGGCGCACCAGGCGGGGATGGCCGCGACGGCGATTCCCGAGCTGCGTGGCGATCTCGTCTTCGGCATGATGCGTGGCATGCATCGGTATTCGTTCGACCAGCTTCCAGATGAAAAGCTGATGGCCGGCGATGTTCTCGTCTACCTCGCCCGCGACCCGGAGCAGGTCCGCGCCGAGGCCCGGCGGGCGAGGCAGGCGCAGCGATCGACCTGACGACGCAT
>CBFGRG010000366.1:0-4090 GCA_965651105.1 uncultured bacterium
CGAGACGCCGCCTGAACCGAGTCGATGATGTCGCGGGCGGCGTTCTGACCTCACATGGCCAACACCCCTGTCCCCGAAAACCTGGCCATCTGGGCCGCCTGACGGGATCGAGACCTCAGGCGGCCAGGTTTCGGCGGGACCGTGGCAGCCTGAAACACCCCGTCCTTCCGGGGAAACCGTCTTTGGTGGCCACTGGCCAGGTTTGTTGCGTTGGCCGCCTGAGCGCCGGTGACGACTGGCGAACCGGAACGTCACATCGGCGGTCAGCGCACGGCAAGGCCCATGCGGGCGGTGGTGCCGCCGTCGACATAGAGCACCTGGCCGGTGATGAAGTCGGCCGCGTCGGATACCAGGAAGGCGACCGCCTCGCCGATGTCCGCCGGCGTCCCGACCCGCCCCCACGGCACCATCCTGCCGCCCCCCTCGGTGGTGTACTCCGGGTTGTCGAAGTAGCGCGGCACCTCGATCAGCCCGGGACCGATCGCGTTGACCCGAATCCGCTGTGGCGCGAGCTCGATCGACAGGCTCCGGGTGAACGCGATGATCGCCCCCTTGGTGGCGGCGTAGGCGGCGTGGTTGGGCGCCCCGGCGTACCCGTGCACCGAGGTGATGTTGACGATGTTGCCGCCTCCGGTCCGGGTCATCTCCTCCACCGCGCGCTGGGCGCAGAAGAAGTAGCCCTTCATGTTGAGGTCGAACATCTCGTCGTAAAGCGCCTCGGTGGTGGCGCCCAGCGGCTGCGCGCGGGTGACGCCGGCGTTGTTGACCAGGGTGTCGAGCCCGCCGAGCCAGTCGATCGCCTCCTCGACGACGCGAACACACTCCGCGGCGGAGCGGAGGTCGCCCTGGATCGCGATCGCGCTGCCGCCCTCGGCCTCGATCGCGGCGACAGCCTCCTCGGCACCCGTCCGGCTGCCGGCGTAGTGGAGGGCGACCTTCGCCCCCGCGCCGGCGAGCGTGCGAGCGACGCCCTGCCCGATCCCCAATCCGGCGCCGGTCACCAGCACCTTCCTGCCCGTCAGATCCGTCATGGTGGTCCTCCCCGGAACGTCGAATTCTCGCGATAGTGTACGGCGAGACGCCCCGGCGCGGGATGGCGCTCCGGGCATGACGGCCGGCCGGGAAGCACAGCAGGGGAACGCGCCAAGGGCGAGTCCGGTGAAGGACCGCCCCTGCGAGTCGCACGGGTACCGGGGTTGCGAATTACCGCTCGATCGGGGTGAGGACGAAGACGGGAATCTGCCGATCGGTCTTGTGCTGGTACTCCTCGTACGATGGCCACGCGGCGACGGCGCGCTTCCACCACTCCGCCCGCTCGTCGCCCTCGACCTCCCGCGCGGTGTAATCCTTCTTCACCGGCCCGTCCTGCAGCTCGACATGGGCGTTCTTCTTCAGGTTCCAGTACCAGGTCGGATGCTCCGGCGCGCCGCCCCGCGACGCGACCACGGCGTATTCCCCCTCGTGCTCGACACGCATCAGCGGCGTCTTGCGCAGCTTGCCGCTTTTCGCACCCACCGAGGTGAGGACGATGATCGGCTTCCCCTGCAGCGTGTTCGATTCCGCCCCGTTGCTGGCCTCGAACTGCTCGGCCTGCTCGCGCGCCCAGTCGCTCGGGCTCGGCGCGTACTCTCCCGTCAATGGCATGGCGTGAACTCCTTCTTGAACGTCGTGGACATACCGCACGGCCATGTCGAGGACAATGCTACCCCCTGAGTCCAGTCAGGCCGCCGTCCACGGGGAGGTCGATGCCGGTGATGTACGACGCCTCCTCGCCGGCGAGGAAGAGGATCGCCCGCGCGATCTCGATCGGCTCCGCCTGCCGACCGAGCAGCACCTTCGGCGCGCCGGCATCCCGCAGCGCCGCCTCGGCCTGCTCGAAGGTCTCACCGGTCTCGGCCATGCGACGCCGAACGTGGAACGGCGTCAGAGTCGGTCCGGGCGATAGGGTGTTGACACGGATCCCGTCCGCGGCGTGGTCGCAGGCGAGCGCCCGGGTGAGCGAGAGCAGCGCGCCCTTGGTGGCGTCGTACTGGGCCATCCCCGGCCGGCCGACGCTGGCGTTGGACGAGGAGACGTTGACGACGCTGCCACCGCCGGACCGGGCGATGGCGGGAATCGCGTGCTTGCAGCAGTAGGCGGCCCCGAGCAGGTTGACACCGATGATGCTGTCCCACGACTCGGCGGTCGCCTCCGTGACGGGACCGTAGACACGGATCGCGGCGCAGTTGACGAGGATATCGAGCCGCCCGAAGCGCTCGGTGGCGGTCTCGACGGCCCGGGCCGCGTCCTCCTCGCGGGAGAGATCGGCGGCGATGCCGGCGATGCGGTCGCCACTCGGGTCGATCTCGCGCGCGGCCTGGTTGACCTGCTCGGCGTCGCGGTCGACGATGGCCACGCGCGCGCCCTCCTCGACGAAGAGCCGCGCGGTGGCCGCGCCGATGCCGCCGCTGCCGCCCGTGATGATCGCCACCTTGCCTTCGAGTCGCTCGCTCATGATCGCCTCCTTCTCGCGGGTCGCCCTTCGTCGCCCCGTTATGCCGTCTCGATGGGCGACGGTCAAGCGGAGCCGGGCCGCGGCGGGTCGGCTCGGGGTACGATAGGGGGCGGCCACGAGGCCGTCTGTTGACTACCAGGGGACCTGATCGACATGCAGCGGGCAACGAGCACGGAGGCAGCAGTGACAGCGACCACGCCTCCGTCAATCCGTCGCGCACCCCGAGCATCGGCGAGGTACATCCTGCCGGTGCTCGTCTTTTCGGCACTGTGCATGTCGATCGTGTCGACGCTGGGCACGCCGATGGTCCCAACCATCAGCCGCGAGCTGGGCGTGTCGCTCGAGAGCGCGCAGTGGCTGCTGACGGTGACCCTGCTGGTCGGGTCGGTGGCGACGCCCATTGGGGGCCGCCTGGCGGACGGCTCCCGGCGCAAATGGGTGGTGCTGGGCGCGCTGGCGATCGTCTGCCTGGGGTCGGCGATCTCGGCGACCGTTCCGTCGTTTTCGTTTTTCCTGCTGGGCCGCGGAATGCAGGGGGTCGGGCTGGCGATCGTGCCGATGGCGATCGCGATCGCGCGGGACACGATGCCCCGCCAGCGCGCGCGGGAGGGCATCGCGGTGCTCTCGGTGACGACGGCGATCGGCACCGGGCTGGGCTACCCGATCACCGGGCTGCTGGGCGAGCGCTTCGGCTACCAGGTGCCCTACGTGATGGCGGCGGCGATGAGCCTGATCGCGGTAGCGCTGCTGTGGAAGACGGTGCCGGTGGCGGCGGTCGGGCGATCCGGCCACCTCGACCTGCCAGGGGCGGCGCTGCTGTCGGCGGCGCTGGTCTGCCTGCTGCTCGCGATCAGCCAGGGGCGTGGCTGGGGGTGGACCTCGCCCAGGATCATCGCACTGGCGATCGGCGCGGTGGTGTTCACGGCGCTGTGGATCCGCGTCGAGCTGCGGACGCGGGAGCCGCTGGTGGAGCTGCGGCTGGCGCTGAACCCGCTGGTGATGAGCTCGAACGTGACGGCGCTCCTGATGGGGATGGGCCTGTTCGCCGTATCGTCGCTGGTGAGTCGCTACGTCCAGGCGCCGGAGGAGGCGGGGTACGGCTTCGGTGCGGGCCTGCTCGTCGCGGGGCTGATGCTGATGCCGCTGTCATTCGGCAGCATGGCCTCGACGTGGTTCTTCCGGTGGCTGAATCGCCGCGTCGGCCTGGCGATGGTGCTGCCGATCGGCGCGGGCATCGTCGGGTTGACGGCGGCGTTCCTGGCGGTGGCGCGCAGCGAGCCGTGGCAGATCATCCTGGCGGTGACGGTGCTCGGGCTGGGGATCAGCACGACGTTCGCGGCGATGCCGGCCCTGATCATCCGGGCGGTGCCCCCGCGCGAGACGGGCAGCGCGACGGGGCTGAACGCGGTGCTGCGCTCGATCGGCGGGTCGATCGGGAGCGCGGCGAGCATCGCCCTGCTGAGCACGACGGTGCCGGCGGGCGCGCAGATGCCGACGAACCAGGGCTACACGATCGCGTTTCTCGCCGGGGCAATCTCGTGCCTGGGGGCAGTGGTGGCGGCCCTGATCCTGACGCCCAGGAAACTGGCGTAGACG
>CBFGRG010000367.1:0-4082 GCA_965651105.1 uncultured bacterium
GAAGTTACCCCAGAATCCGTATCAGCTCGGGACCTACTGCTCCCGGGCGGCGGCGCGGACGCCGGCGCGTTGTACGACGCGCTCGCCGGCGAATCCGGGGCGGAGATGCACCGGCTCGCGCCCCTCCTCGGACACCGCACGGACGCGCAGGTTGATCAGCTCAACGATCACCGAGAAGGCCATCGCCGCGTAGATGTACCCCTTCGGGATGTGCTGGTGGAACCCTTCGGCCACGAGCGAGAACCCGATCAGAATCAGGAAGCTCAGCGCCAGGATCTTGACCGTCGGGTGCTCCTGCACGAAGTCCGACAGCGGCCCGGACGCCCACAGCATCACGCCCACCGCGATCACGACGGCCGCGACCATCACCTCGATGTCATCCGCCATGCCGACGGCGGTGATGACCGAATCGAGCGAGAAAACGATGTCCAGCATCATGATCTGCGCGATGACGCCAGCGAATGAGGCGGAGGCCGTTGTGGCTGCGGAATGCTCGGTCCCCTCCAGCTTCTCGTGAATCTCCGTCGTTGCCTTGTAGAGCAGGAAGAATCCACCGGCGAGCAGGATCAGGTCGCGCCCGGACAGCTCGTAATCGAAGATCTCGAGCCACGGGTCGGTTAGCCCCATGATCCACTTGATCGAGAAGAGCAGCAGGATGCGCATGATCATCGCGGCGCCGAGGCCGATGATGCGGGCTCGGTCCCGCTGGCTCTCGGGAAGGCGATCGGTGAGGATCGAGATGAAGACGATGTTGTCAATGCCGAGCACGATCTCGAGCACGGTCAACGTCAGCAAGGCGGTCCACGCTTGTGGATCGGTGAGCAATTCGGCCAATGCGAGTCTCCTTCGCCAAGAGCCAGTGTTCGGTTCGGGTATGCGCGCCGCGAAGGCGAACGGATACCGGCAAACGATACGTGCATCGCAGGTTTGACGCCAAGGGCGATCTGGCCGCCGGCCGGTGTGCCCGCTGGGCCTGTGGCATCACCATTGCGGCGCGCCGATTTCGCCGATACGCCGCTCGTCACAGCCGGCGAACCGGCTGGGATGCGCGGCAGCTGGAGCGCACCATTCCATGACTCATCGCGAAACTCGCTTCGATGCCATGACCCGACGGCGATTCACAACCCTGACGGCCGGCGGCGCCTTCTCGCTTTTCGCCGGGTCAAGCGCGCTCGCGGAGGGCACGCCCACAGCTTCACCGGCAGCCTCGCCTGAGCCACGCGGAAACGTCGTGGTCGAAACACCGCTGGGATCGCTCCGCGGTCTCCAGTTCGACCGCCACGCCGAGTTCCTCGGCATCCCCTACGCAGAGCCACCGGTGGGCGATCTCCGCTGGCGCGCGCCGGAACCGGTGGCGCCGTGGAGCGATGTTCATGACGCGACCGAGCCCGGTCCGATCGCACCGCAAAGCGGCACGGCGTTCGCGCAACTCGAAAGCCTGAACGAGGACTGCCTCTACCTCAATGTGACGATGCCGAGCACCGCGACGGCCGAGACACCGCAGCCCGTGATGGTCTGGATCCACGGCGGGGGCGGCACGAACGGGGCGGGACACATTTTCGACGCTCGACGGCTGGCGGTCGATGAGGACGTCGTCGTGGTGACGATCAACTACCGGCTGGGCATCTTCGGCGCGTTTGGCTATCCCGGCCTGGAGGACAGCGGCACGTTCGGCCTGCTCGACCAGCAGGCGGCGCTTGGATGGGTTCGCGACAACATCGCCGCGTTCGGCGGCGACCCGGACGGCGTGATGCTGTTCGGGGAGTCGTACGGGGCGCTGTCGGTGTCGGCACAGCTCGTTTCGCCGGCTGCCGAAGGGCTCTTCCACCGCGCCGGCATCCAGAGCGGGCTGGCGATGATCGACTATCCGCCCGCGACGCTGGCGCCCGAAACTCCCAGGCTGCCGGCGATGTGGCTCAGCGCCGAGGAGGTCGCCGGCATGGGCGCCGCGGTCGCCGAAGAGCTGGGCGTCACTGACACCAACACCGGAATCGACGTCCTGCGGGAGCTTACCGTGGAGACGCTGCTACCAATGTCACCCACCTTCACCCTGTTCGCGTGGGGCAATCGGACACTACCCGAAAACCCTGTCGAGCGGATCGGGAGCGGCGCCGTCCACGACGTACCCGTGATCTCCGGCAGCACACGGGATGAGGCGCGCCTCTTTGTCGCGCTGTTCCACGACCTTGCCGGCGAGCCGGTGACGGCGACCACCTACCCGGAGCTGCTGTCGACCGCGTTCGGGGAGGACGCCGCGCGAGTCGAATCCGAATATCCACTGACCGACTACGCATCGCCCGGCGTCGCCTGGGCGACGGTGGTTACGGACCGTGTCTGGGCGACGGCGACGATGGCGCAACATCGGGGGCTGGCGCAGACGGTGCCGGTCTGGGCATATCAGTTCGCCGACCGCGAGGCGCCGCCCATCGTGGAGACGCCGGAGGGGTTCGACCTGGGCGCCTATCACTCTGCCGAGGTTGCCTACCAGTTCGACCTGACCGGCAACCCCGCGCCGCTGTCGCCGTCGCAGTGGGAGCTGGCCGGGGCGATGAACCGGTACTGGGCGACCTTCGCGCGGTGGCAGAACCCGAACGGAGACGGCCTGCCGGCGTGGGACCAATTCGACAGTGGCGAGATGGTGCTGTCGCTGGATGATGGCGAGGGCGGCATCGCGCCGGTCAACTTCGCCGAGGATCACCGGCTCGCCTTCTGGGATTCGCTGGCCTGACAGTGGCTGAAAGCGGACAGGGGCAACGCTGGCACCTAACTTGCCGGCACGACGGTACGAGCCACGGCGATGAGTTTGCGCGATTTTTCACAATCCCGTAGACTGGACGTGCCCTAAGCGGGGGAGTATTCCGTAATCGCCGGTGTCGTCACCACGATCCTCAAATGGATCCGGCACCGACGAACGCGATGTGCGCCGGAAACGGCGCCGGCGATCGTGGAGGAAGAGACCCGGGTGGCAAGGATTTTTACGGTCCCACTACCTGGAGGTTTCGTTACACGATGGATGTTCCCCTGTGGATTTGGATCGCGACGATCATCGGTGTCGCCGCGCTCCTGGTCTTCGATTTCTACTCACACGTCAAAACACCGCACGAGCCCACACTGAAGGAAGCGGGCATCTGGTCGGCCGTCTACATCAGCCTGGCGCTCATCTTCGGCGTCGGGCTGTGGTGGGTCTGGGGCGGCGACCACGGTCTCGAGTACTTCGCCGGCTTCCTCACCGAGAAGAGCCTTTCGGTCGACAACCTGTTCGTCTTCCTGCTGATCATGTCGACCTTCGCCGTGCCGAAGCAGTACCAGCAGAAGGTGCTGCTGATCGGCGTGGCGATCGCGATCGTGATGCGCGGCATCTTCATCGCGGCGGGCGCGGCGATCATCGAGAACTTCGCCTGGGTGTTCTACATCTTCGGCATCTTCCTGCTTTACACGGGCTGGAAACTGGCGTCATCCGGTGAAGAGGAAGACGACGAGTACCACGAGAACGCCTTCATCCGGTTTATCCGGCGCATCTTCCCCGTCACCGAGGGGTACGTCGACGACAAGATGTTCGTCGTTCGCAACGGCCGCCGGCTCATCACGCCAATGGCGATCGTGATGCTGGCGATCGGCTCGACCGACCTGCTGTTCGCGTTCGACTCGATTCCGGCGATCTTCGGACTGACCCAGGAGCCCTACATCGTGTTCACCGCCAATGCGTGGGCACTGCTGGGGTTGCGACAGCTGTACTTCCTGCTCGGCGGCTTGCTGCAACGACTGGTCTACCTGTCGTACGGGCTCGCGTTCATCCTGGTCTGGATCGGCATCAAGCTCATCATCCACGCGATGCACACCAACGAGGTGCCGTTCATCAACGGCGGCGAGCACATCACGTTCATCCCGGAGATCCCGACGTGGCTGTCGCTGCTGGTGATCCTCGGCACGATCACGGTCGCCGCGGTCTTCTCGCTGCGCAAGACGGCCAACGAGCCGCCCAGCAAGCATCCGGCGCCCGCGAAGCACACCCACGCTGACGAGGCCGCCTCGCACCAATAGCGACCGACGCGCAACACCCCCGGAGCCGATGGCTCCGGGGG
>CBFGRG010000368.1:0-4078 GCA_965651105.1 uncultured bacterium
CCTCGTGCCAAGGAGTCCTCCCCGCGCGAAGCGCTCGGCCGCGAACGCAGCCGCATCGAGGTTGGTGTCAGTGATCGATGCCTGACGCCGTTTCGATTGCGCTTCGCGCGGGGACTCTTCGCTCCGCTCAGAGTGACGGACATTGTATGACCGTCCTGATGTCGGTGTTCCCTACAGCATCGCGCCGATGATCCAGGGATTGAACTCCTCCTCGCCGATGTCTGCGGCCTCGCTCTTGCTCTTGCCGCCGGAGGCAACCCGCAGGATCTCCTCGAAAATCTCCATTCCCATTTCGTCGAGGCTGATGCCGTCGAGCATCCTGCCGGCGTTGATGTCCATATCCGGCTCCTGGTTGGCGTAGAGCTGGCTGTTTGTCGCGATCTTGATGCTGGGCGCGGGCTTGAACCCGAACGCCGAGCCACGCCCGGTGGTGAAGGTCACGATGTTGCAGCCGCCCGCGACCTGCCCCGTCACCGCCACCGGGTCGTAACCCGGAGAGTCCATGTGGACGAAGCCCTTCGTCGTGATGCGCTCGGCGTACTTCACGACGTCGGTCATCGGCGTGGTACCGGCCTTGGCGATCGCGCCGAGCGACTTCTCGTAGATCGTCGTCAACCCGCCGACCTTGTTGCCGGGCGCCGGGTTGTTGTCGATCGACGCGCCGAACATCTCGGTGTAGTCCTCCCACCAGTGGATGAGGTCGACCAGCTTCTGCCCGACCTCCGGGGAGACTGCCCGACGGGTGAGCAGGTGCTCGCCGCCATAGACCTCGCTCGTCTCGCCCAGCACCACGGTGCCGCCCTGCCGCACGATCTCGTCGGCCGCGCGGCCCAGTGCGGGGTTGGCGGTGATGCCCGACCAGCCGTCGGACCCGCCACATTGAAGCGCCACCATCAGCTCGGATGCCGGTACCTCTTCCCGCTCCGCCTTGTTGGCTTCGGGCAGCAGCTCCATGACGGCGGCGATGCCGGCCTCGACCGTCTTCTGGAAGCCACCATCCTGCTGGATTGTCAGCACCAGCGGCTGGTTGCCGTTGTCGGAGAGATGTGTCGACTCGATCAGGTCGTCGGGCTGGTTGACCTCACAGCCGAGACTGAGGATGACGTAGGCGGCGACGTTCGGATGGTCGACGATGTTCGCCATCGTGCGCTGGAGCTGGCCGAGGTCGGGTGAGCCGTAGTGGGCGCCGCAGCCACCCTTGGTCGGGAAGCCGATCACGCCGTCGATGTTCGGGTACTGCTCGAGAATCTCCGGGTTGCGGCGGAAATGATCGACAACGCGGGTGGTGGCCGTCGAGGAGCAGTTGACGGTCGCGATCACGGCGACGTAGTTGCGGGTGCCGACGCGTCCGTCCTTGCGTCGAAAGCCCATGAAGGTCCGACGCTGGTCTTCCGGCACGTAGTCGACCGGCTTGACCGCCTCACCGAAGGCGTAGTCGAGCTCGAGCTCGCCCTGGTGCACGGCGATGTTCTGCGTGTGGACGTGGTCCCCCGGCTCGATGTCGGTCGTGGCGAACCCGATGATCTGCCCATAGCGATGCACGGGCTGGCCCTCGGCCACGGCCCGGCGCGCGACCTTGTGGCCCGGCGGGACCATCCGCCGGATGACGAGATCATCCTCGCCGTCGCTGATGAGCGTGGTTTTCGGCAGGAGCGGGCTCTTGGCGATGAGCACGTCGTCATCGGGGTTGAGAAGCACCGCCACATCGGCGAGCGGCACGCGGCCACGCGCGCCGGAGAGATTGGAAAGACCTGAGATCTGTGCCATGGGGAGATCCATTCTCGGGGGCCCTCAATCATCAGGGCCGCTTCAAGTACGAGAGATGCCTATTTCGCCGTCAGCCCGCCGTCGATGACCATTTGTGAACCCGTGACGTAGGCGGCCTCGTCGGAGGCGAGGTAGAGCGCCAGCGGGGCGATTTCGTCGGGACGGCCCATCCGTCCGAGTGGTTGCCGCGCATGGAGCTGCTTGCGCGTCTCCTCGATTTCGCCCTGGTGGTACTTCTGGAGATAGGCCTCGACGAAGGGCGATTCGACCGTGCCCGGGCAGATGCAGTTGCAGCGGATACCCTTGTCGATGTAATCCATCGCCACCGATTGGGTGATCGAGATCACCGCGCCCTTGGTCGTGCCGTAGGCAAAGCGGCGCGAAACCGCGACCTGCCCGGCGACCGAGGCGATGTTGACGATCGCACCGCCCTGCGGCTCCTGTGCCAGCATCTGGTTCACCGCTGCCTGGGAGCAGTGGTAGACGCCGTAGACATTGACGGCCATCAACCGCTCGAAATCGGCCGGCTCGGTTTCGGTGAGGCTGCCAACCATGCCGATGCCGGCGTTGTTGACGAGGATATCGATGCGGCCGGTCTGCTCGACGATCGCGGCCACGCCGTCTCGGGCGGATTCGCGACTGGTGACGTCGAGGTGCAGGGGGAGGGCGGTGCCGCCCGCCTGGACGATCTCGTCGACGACGCCCTGCGCGCCGTCGTCGTTGATGTCACCGACGCCGACGGTCGCGCCCTGTTTGGCGAAAAGCAGGGCGATCTCCCGGCCGATGCCGGAGCCGGCGCCGGTAACAAGGGCGGATTTTCCATCGAGGCTGAACACGGGCAGTCCTTCCGGGAGGCGCGATCATCGCGCCGAGCGTTGGTCGATGCCGGGGCACCGTTTGGTGACAGGTCGGGTGTCCCGCTGTTAGGTGCCTATTGTATACAGGTCTTCGGGATCTGCGGCACCACAGTGATGATCGAATTCGTCGTTTGGGCACACGGCGGGTGGAACAGCGGTCAGTGGGCGCCTCGGGTCGCAGGGCGATGTATTGACGCGGGCTGGACACACCTGCTAGCGTATGTGTCATCGATGACACATCGGCCGCTCGCTCCCGGAAGGAGCCTCGATGCGACGCGCGACATTGAAGGACATTGCAGAGATGGCTGGCGTCTCCACCGCCACGGTGGGTCGTGTCCTGCACAACAAGGGCTACGTCGCGCCGGCGACGCGCGCCCTGGTCGAGCGCGCCATCGCCGAGACCGGCTACCAGATCAATGCCGTCGCCCAGGGATTGCGGCTGCAACGTACCTACACCGTCGGCCATGTCCTCCACAGCATCATTCCGAACCAGTTCTTCGCCGCGGTCGCGGAGGGGGTCGAGGCGACCGCGGCGACCCACGGCTGCGCCGTATTGATCGTCACCACTCATGGCGATACGGCGCGGGAGCAGAAGGCCGTCGAGGCGCTCATCCAGCGCCGGGTCGACGCGATCATCTTCACGACCGCGACCCATGTCGACAATGTCCGACTGGCGGTCAACGCGGGGATTCCCGTGGTGCAGGTCGAGCGCATGACGTCGGTGGAAACGGCCGCGGTAACCGGCGACAACTACGGCGGCGCCTATGTCGCGACCGACCACCTCCTGTCGCTCGGCCACCGTTGTATCGGGTTCATCGGGGTCGACCCCGCTGCAATGCGCCGCCGGCCGGGCTCGGCAGCGCATCCCGATGTCGAGCAGGAGCGCCTCTCCGGCTACCTTGCCGCGATGCGTAGCCGCCGGATCGAGGTCGACGATGCGCTGGTCAGGATGGAGACGAACTACATCACGGCCACGGGGGCCGATCGGAATCGTGGCTACCTGCCCATGCTCCAGCTTCTCGACCTGCCTGACCGCCCCACCGCAGTTTTCGTGACGTTCGACCTGCTGGCGGCGGGTGCGCTCCAGGCGATTTACGAGCGTGGACTGCGCGTTCCCGACGACATATCTGTCGTGGGATTCGACGATACCTACGCACCGTACCTGACGCCGCCACTCACCGCCGTGCGAAACCCGATGCTCGATATGGGGCGTCACGCTGCCAGGATGGTTTTCCAGCGGCTGGAGGGGGGCGAGGATGGCGAGGTTGAAACCGGAAAACGGCTTCCCATGGAGCTGGTGGTTCGCGCCTCGACCGCAGCGCCGGCTCTCGCGGAGGTGGCTGCACATGCCCCGTAAATCCGATTGTCATATGTTATCGATGACACATCGCTATCACAAGATTGCAGGCTCAACGGCCGACCGCCTGGCCACGAAAGGGAGGTGATGCCGCCAC
>CBFGRG010000369.1:0-4067 GCA_965651105.1 uncultured bacterium
TGCATCACCTTCTCGCAGAGACCATGCCGTCACACGGCATCCAGATGACGCACCGCATTCGGAAACACCACGACCCCGCGCCGTTTGGCGCGAGGTCGCGGTCCCGTGAATCACGTTTCGGCGAATCGCTAAGTCAGGGTCGGCGCGACATGCTCGATCGAGGCAGGTGTCAATCCGCGGCGGAAGCAGGCTCCTCGGCGGGACGCCAGACATGATCTGGCCGGATCCGATCAGCCAGCACTTCGACCAGATGCTTCGTCCGCCGATGGGTGAAATGCTCGACCTGCTGGTGGCACGACACGCCAACGGTGCTGATCGTCACATCCATTGGCGTCTCCCGGATCGTCGGGAAGAGCCGTTCCTCGCCGATCTTCCGCGAAACGTCGTAGTGCTCCTCCTCGTACCCGAACGAACCCGCCATGCCGCAGCACCCGGCGCCGCTCTCCGTCGGGCGGCACCCTGAAGCCTTCAGCATCGCCATCGAGGGCCCGACACCGATCAGCGCCTTCTGATGGCAGTGCCCGTGGAACAGCACCTCCGGACCCGTGTTCGTCTTCCAGGCGATGCCCAGGTCGTTCTTCGCGTCCAGCTCTGAAAGCAGCTCGTCGAACATCAACGCCTTGCCTGCCACCGCCTGCATGTCCTCGTCGTCTGGCAACAGGTCCCGGTACTCGTCCCGCAAGGTCAGGATGCAGCTCGGTTCCGTGCCGACGATGGGGATACCCTGCTTCGCGTACGGCGCCAGCACCTGCACGTTTCGCCGAGCCGACTTCCTCGCGACATCGACCAGCCCCTTCGACAGCGCCGGCCGGCCGCAACAGGCGCGCCGCTCCTCGACGATGACCTCGAATCCGGCCGCTTCCAGCAGCTTCACCGCCGCCATGCCGACCTCGGGGTAGTTGTAGGTCGCCCACGTGTCGTGGAAATAGACGACCTTGCCACGCGTCGGGCGCCGCGACGTCTCCTGCTTCCGGTGCTGCTTCCAGCGGCGGACAAAGGTGCGCTGCTCGAACGACGAAAGCCTGCGGTTCGGATGCACCCCCATCAGCTTCATCACCGGGCGCGCCAGCGGGGTCTGCATCGCCAGGTTCGCCAGTGGGGCGATCGGCGCCGCCAGCCTGGACATCGTGTGGATGTGCCCCATCATTCGCGCCCGCAACGGCGTCCCGTGCTTTTCGTAGTAGTGGGCGAGGAACTCGATCTTGATCTTCGCCATGTCGACGCTGGAAGGGCACTCCGTCTTGCACGCCTTGCAGCTGATGCAGAGGTCCATCACGTCGTAGGTCGCCTTGTCGGCGAAGTCCTTCGGGCTCAGCACCCTGCTGTCCAGCGCGTTGCGCAGGGCGTTGGCGCGGCCCCGGGTGGTGTCGTTCTCGTCCTTCGTCGCCATGTAGCTCGGGCACATCGTGCCAGCCTTGAGCTTGCGGCAGACGGCCGCGCCGTTGCACATCTCGACGGCGCCCATGAAGCCGCCCTCGCGCGAGAAGTCGATATGCGTCTTGATCTGGATCGGGTTGTACTTCGGCCCGTACCGCAGGTTTTCCGTCATTGGCGGCGCATCGACGATCTTGCCAGGGTTCATCAACCCGTTCGGATCGAAGATCGACTTCAGCTCGCGCATCGCCCCGTACAGCTCGGGCCCGAAGATCACCTCGTTCAGCACCGAGCGCTGCAGGCCGTCGCCGTGCTCGCCGCTCATCACGCCGCCGAACCGCCGCGCCATCTCGGCCGCCGCGTCGGCCATCTCGACCATTGCCTCGATGCCGGCGATCGACTTCAGGTTGATCAGCGGACGGATGTGGAGGCAGCCCGCCGAGGCATGAGCGTAGTAGGCGGCGGTCGTGTCGTACCTGGCCACCATTTCCTCGACGGCACCGACGAACTCTGGCAGGTGGTCGACCGGCACCGAGACGTCCTCGATCACCGGGATCGGCTTGGCGTCGCCCTTGACGCTCATCAACAGGCCGAGCCCCGCCTTGCGTACCGACCAGACCTTCGCCTGCTGGGCGGGATCGAGCACCACCTGCGGCTCGGTCATCAGTTTCACGCCGCGCTTGCGCAGGTGTTCGACCAGCCGCTGCGTCTTGCTTGCCACCTCCGACTCGTTCTCGCCGTAGTACTCGACCGCCAGCAACGCCGCCGGGTCACCTTCGATGAACGAGATCTGGCTGGCGTAGAGGGGCTGATCGCGCGTCAGGTTGATCAGCATCCGGTCCATCAGCTCGATCGCCGACGGATCGGTTTCGAGGATGATCTTCGTCGCCTCCATCGACTCGACCAGGTCGGCGAATTGCAACAGCACCAGGCCGGTTCGTTCCGGCAGGTCGACAAGGTTGAGCGTGACGCCGAGCGTGGTTGCAAGCGTACCCTCGGACGACGCCAGCACACGCGCCGGCGTGAGCTGATCGTCCGGAACGATGAGCTGGTTGAGCGAGTAGCCTGTCGCGCGCCGCCAGTGGGGCGGAAACTCCCGCGCGATCAGGTCGGCGTGCTTCTCGCGATAGGAAAGAAGCGAGCGCAGCAGCGTCCCGGTGGGATCGTCCGCCTCGGCGCGCTCAACCGTTTCGGCGAGGGTGCGGGTGGAGAGATCGACCGTGCCGCCATTGGCGAGCTGGGCGCGCATACCGAGCACATGGTCGGCTGTCATGCCGTAGAGGATCGAGTGCGCACCGGCCGAGTTGTTGCCAACAACACCACCGACCGTCGCCCGGTTGGCCGACGATGGATCCGGCCCGAACATCAGCCGGTGCGACAGAACCTGCCGGTTGAGCTGATCCAGGTTGATGCCCGGCTCTACGGTGACCGTCTTCTCCTCGGGCGAAAAGCTGGTGATGCGGTTGAGATACTTGCTGGTGTCGATGATGAGCGCAGCGCCGACGGTCTGCCCGGCGAGCGACGATCCGCCGCCTCGCGGCAGCACCGGCACACCGTGGCTCGCGGCCAGCTCGACCGCGCCGATGAGATCGTCGGTGCTGCGTGGGACCACCACACCGACCGGCTCGATCTGGTAGTTGGACGCGTCGGTCGAGTAAAGCATCCGGCTGACACGATCGAAGCGGACCTCGCCGTGCAGCCGGGCCTTGAGCTCGGCTTCGAGCACGCGGGCGGTATCGGCCTCGGCTTTGGCGTCGAGATTCTCCGGACGTTTGGCAATCCGGGCCTTGTCGCCCAAACGTTCGGTGGCGGTCGTGGTCTGCGGGTCGGACGCCATGGTCGCGTCTCCTCATCGGCTGAGATCTGGAACCGGGACAAAGCTGCCGCAAAGTCGCTCGCCGCTGAGCGGCTCCATGGGCGGGGGTGTCACTGGCCCCGAGTGTAGCACCGCCCTGTGGCCTGAAAAGGGGTATGCGGGTTGCACATCCGCGTTTCCGGTGCGGCATCGCCCGCGACCATCGACAGTCCTGCCTCATCAGCAGGCATCCAGGGTGAGAAGAAGCCCTGGACAGTGCCGACACGGTGGACGTCCCGCACAGGATCGGCATCGCCGCACGGAATGATCTGCAGCAGCGCCAGGCATGATGCTATCGTCAGGCGAGAGACATCCACTCCGCCAAGGACTGCCGCCCGTGAACCCGATCACCCTTCCGGCCCCGACCGACCGCTGGGCGCCCTCGTTCCTGATCGGGACCGCAGGCATCGTCACCGGCGGGCTGGTCGCCGCCATCGTCGCGACCCGCCCATCGGAAGACGGCATCTGGGCGTCGGCCTATCTCGTGCTCGTCGTCGGTGTCGCCCAGATCGCGCTCGGGCTCGGGCAGGCATGGCTCGCCGAAGCTTCGCCGAGTCGGCGGGTCGTCATCGCCGAGCTGGCGTTGTTCAACCTCGGAAACGCGGCGGTGATCGGCGGCACGCTCCTCGATCGCACCTGGCTTGTCGACATCGGCGGGGTACTGCTGATCGCCGCGCTGGCGATATACCTGTGGACGACCCGTCGCTCCCGCGGCGGATCGATCCTGATCGCCTACCGGCTGCTGGTCGCGATCGTCGTCGTCAGCATCCCGGTCGGTCTCGTGCTCGCTCGATTGGCGGATTGACGCAAACGGCCGAGGGGGAGACCGGTCGCCGGT
>CBFGRG010000370.1:0-4047 GCA_965651105.1 uncultured bacterium
GGCCGGGTCGACACCGATGGGATGCCCGAAGGGGCGCGCATGCCCGACCGGCAGGCAGTTGAGCGGTCTCTCCAGGTCCTGCCGTGCCTTCGCGGCGTTCGGAGCGGACAACTCCAGATGCAAAGCTATCGATGGGGAATGTGGCGCCCGGATCTGTGGTTTCCGGTTTTCGCTGCGATGGTTGTCACGGTATCCTCGCAAGGATGAGGGATTCGTGTCTCGCCGTCGCGGGACGGGGGAGTCGTGAGGGACCGGTTGATGCACCATTCGAAAGCGAATGTTCGGTTTGCCCTGCTCGCTGCCGTGGTGGCGGGCGTCGCTGGCATGCTCATGATGCCGCTCCAGGCGCTGGCCGCCGATGGGGAGAGCGGCGAGGGGACGACCCACTGGGGCCTCGTCTTCATGATGTTCGCCATCGTGCTGCTGGCCGGCAAGATGGGCGATATCGTCGAGAAATTCCACCAGCCAGCGGTGATCGGCGAGCTGCTGGCGGGCATTATCCTCGCGGTCTTCGGCTACATGGGCTGGGGGCTGATGGACGATATCACCGCCAACGAGACGATCGGCTTCCTCGCCAGCCTCGGCGCACTGCTGCTGCTGTTCTCGATTGGGCTGGAATCGAACCTCGCCGAGATGCGGCAGGTCGGGCTCAACGCCACCCTCGTGGCAATCATCGGCGTTGCGGTGCCGTTCGCCCTGGGTACGGTCGTGCTCGGGCCGATCTTCTTCGGCTCCGAGAGCACCGAGTCGCTGCTGTTTCTCGGTGCGGCGCTGGTCGCGACCAGCGTCGGCATCACTGCGTCGGTGTTCCGTTCGGTGGGGATCACCCGCACCCGCGCCGCGCAGACGGTGCTGGGCGCGGCGGTGTTCGACGACGTGCTCGGGCTGATCGTACTCGCCGTGGTGTCTGCGATCGCCAGTGGTGGCGATGTCGGGCCGGGCATGGTGACCGAGCTGGTGCTCAAATCGTTCGGCTTCCTCGCGGGTGCGCTGCTGATCGGCACGCTCGCGGCAAAGCACATCTCGCGATTCTTCTCGATGATCAGTACCGGTGTCGGGATGAAGCTCGCCGTCGCGCTCGCGATGGCGCTCGGCCTCGGGTACCTCGCCGAGGTGTTTGGGCTGGAACCGATCATCGGCGCTTTCGCGGCAGGGCTGATCCTGGACGCTGTCCACTTCGATCGCTATGCCGATCCCGACTTCGTTGAGGATCTTCGGGAGATCCCATTCCACAACGCCACCGACGAGGCGGCGGTGAATCGCCTCATCGCGAAGCACCGGCACTCACACGTCGAGGACCTCATAGGCAATCTCAACATGGTGTTCGTGCCCATCTTCTTCGTTCACACGGGCATGCAGATCGACATCGCCTCTCTGCTGAAGCCGGATCTCTACGTCGCGGCGATCACCATCTCGATTGCCGCCATCCTCGCCAAGGTCGTCGCAGGTATCGCGGCGAAGGGCGACTTCCAGGAGAAGCTGCTCGTGGGCATCTCGATGGTGCCTCGCGGTGAGGTGGGCCTCATTTTCGCCGCGACGGGGCAGGCGCTCGGGGTGCTCAACGAGGAGGAGTTCTCCGTCATCATCATCGTTGTGATCGTGACCACCTTCATCGCTCCGCCGTTCATCAGCCGGATTTCCGCCAGGTTGCGTCAGCAGGCACTGGAGGGAGCAGCTGCCGAGGGGTAACAGCCCCTCACGGATCCTTGAAGCTCACTGGCCGAATCGTCAGCTCTCCGGACGACGGATCGCTCGTGAAGACCGCGGTTCCCCGCGCGGTCTCCCCGCTGGCGAGGAAGGTGAAGGTGATTTCGGCCGACTCAGGCTCTCCCTCACCAGTGTCCAGCGACGCTTCGATGACGACATCTTCGGCAGTGGCGTCGCCTGAATTGACGACCTCCAGTGGCAGGTACCACGTGTCGCCCTCGTGACGGATCGACTCGTTCACCGGCGTCACCTCCAGCGTCACCGGTTCCGAGTTGTCCTGCGTCCACAACCAGGCGATGGTCGCGAAGACGAGCATGAGAATCGCGAGGCTGATGCCGAGGGTCGTCCATTCGGCCATGGTGCGACCTCTGGGGGCCGACGTGTCGCCGTTCGGGACGGAGTTGTCGCTCATATCACCAGCCTCCCGGCCGCTCCACCCACCGTGGTTGGGACGGCGAGCACGATGGTCTGCTCGACGATCGACTGGAACGGATCGCCCGATTCAACCTGGTCGAACAGCCACAACACGACCAGCGACACCACGAGCGAGACCACATAGGCAAGGGTCGTTTCCGTCAGCGGGTGCTGGAAAAGTCCGGTCGGTTGCGGATTGTCGAACTCGCTGGCAAACACGATCGCATAGCTGATAACCAGCGAGAACGCGACGATCGCCATCAGATGAGGATAGGAGAGCCCGGCGGCGAGCATCGGTATTTCCTCTGTCGGCGCGATCGAAATGCCGACGAAGACACCGCCGACGGCGGTTGCGCCAACATCGTTCAACAGCGCCTTCCACGGAGTCTCCGTCGCATCGTCGTCTTCGCCATGCTGCCTGTCGCCGCCGCGGTTGCTGAATACCTCGTTTGCCACCGACGCGCCGATACTGAGCGGCACCGCCTGGATGATGATCGTGCCGAGGATGGCGTCGATGGGGTCATGGATGCTGATGCGGTTGAGGATGAAGAGCATGACGGTGGCGGCGATGATGCCGACCGCGACAACATCAACCGCCTGCAGGACCGCCGATCGGAAGCTGTATTCGCGCTTGAATCCGGCGGCCCAGCTCAGTCCGACGTTGGCGACAAATGCCACCAGCAGGAACGCGCCGAGCTTCCACCGGTCGAGATACTCACCGATCCACCACATCTCCATGGTGAACAGGAGTGGTATCCCGAAGATGTACGCGCCGGAGAACGCCCGCGTGAAATCGTGGACCTCTTGCCGCCAGCCAACCCGATCACCTGCCACTGTCGCCCTCCGCCTGCACCGCGCATCGATGCAAAGGCCGGTGCACAACTGGTGCCACACCGGCCGGTGGCGAGTGGCGGACTAGCGTGCGGGCTCGCCGGACGCGAACGCCCGAGCCAGCTCGACCAGGGCGTCCGCGGAGGCGACGATGGCCCCTCCGCTCTGGTGGATGAAGTATTCGACCTGGAGATTCACCGTCGCGCCGTGGTTGTCTCCGGCGAGGCGAAAGTCGGTTCGCAACCCGCAGACATACTTGCCGCGCGCGGCGGCGTAGCCGATCTCCGCGGCCGTGCCAGAGTCGACATCGACGCCGTCGAGAATCGCAAACAGCCCGTCCGCGGCGTCGATCGCTTCGGCGTTCAGGCGGCCGAGCTCCCGGTTGATCGCTGCCAGTTGGCGTGATCGCTCGGCGAAGCTGTCGATCGCCATGGCATTGGGCATCGCCTCGGTCACATCGGTTTCGTCCCACGGGTTGTGGACGACGACATGCTCGCGCAGCCGCGCGACGAGGTGCTCCATGAACGCGTGGGTCGATTCGGCAAAGCCGAGCGGCGAGGCGAGGTAGATCGAGCGCATCCGTCTCTCCCTAGTGTCCAAGCCGCTTGACCGACATCGCGCGAGGGTGCCAATTGAGCGTGACGTCGCCGAAGCGCGCCATCTGGACGCGGGCGTCCATCGCGATGCCGCGCAGGATGGGGTCCTTGATTTTCCACTCGCCGTTGAGCTGCTTGATGACGAGCTGGCTATCACCGTGGACGCGCACGGAGGCGGTCGCGGCGGCGGGACCAAGCTCGTCTGCCAGCCATTGAAGCGCGCGAACGAGCGTGGTGTACTCGGCCTGGTTGTTGGTGACGCGGTCGCCGTAGTCGAGTCGCTGGTGGGCGATCACCTCGTCACCGAGTGTCACCTCGTAGCTGCCATAGCCCAGGCCGGGGTTTCCCTTCGATCCGCCGTCGAACACGATGTCATAGGTTGCCGTCACGTGACCATCCTTGCGAGAGCCGGTTGTCGTCCGGTGAGGATGGTACACGGTTTTGGTGTCATCCCGATTTTGGGTGAAGCGTTCAGAGGAAATCACGGGCGGGAGGGGGA
>CBFGRG010000371.1:0-4037 GCA_965651105.1 uncultured bacterium
CACCATCGAGCGTCTCAACGCCCGGGTCATCACTCGCATCCAGGCCGCGCGGGATGTCGGCTCCGGCGTCGGCCCCTGCCTGCCCGGTGGCCCCGCGACCCCCGGCGTGACGACGGGCTCGTGGGCATCGCCAGCGACCGCACCCCACATGCCCGGCTTCGATCGTTGCGCGCAGCGCATGATCGGCGACACGACTGAACCGGGCTGGGCTCGCTACACCGTTCTCGACGGCACCGTCATCCCGACCTTTGGAATCTCCGAGGCCGAGATCGCCGAAAGTCAGGCCGATGTGACCGCTCGAGGAATCCAGGACGTCTACCAAAACCAGTACCCGGTCGAGGGCATCACCCGGGAAACGTTCACCTACGTGTTCCTCTACGCCTATACGGACGAAGCGGCGGCAGCGGCTGATTTCGCTGGTGCCGAGCAACGCTGGAGGGCCGAGCCCGGGTATTCGGAGCTGATGTTCACGCCGAACCCGATCGCGACCGGCGACGAATCCTGGAGCGTCAGCATGCGACACGAGGCGGCCGGCACCGTCTCCACAATGACCTATGTCCGCTTCGATCACATCGCGATCGGCATTCGGATCAACGGAACCGGCGCGCCGATCCCCGACGTCGTGAACACGTTGCTCGCCTCGCAGGTCGCCTGCATGCAGGCAAACGACTGCGCCGCCCCGATCCCGGTCCCGCCCGAGCTGGTCGCCATCGGCTGATCGGCGCGGCTCGTCACCCGCCCCAGGCGAGGATCGTGAGCAGCCCCCGCTGGAGCAGGTCGGTCAGCAGCGTGGCGGGCACGTCATCCGCCGGGGTGAGATCGACGATCACCACGCCCTCCGGCGACACGTCGACGACCATCCCCGGGAAGGCGTCCGCGTACGACACCCCCATGAATTGCTCCACGCCCAGGATCGCCTCGGTCGTCAGCCGGCGCGTCACCGTCTCGGCCACCATCGCCGCATCCGCCGTGGATGCCGGCACGACCACCGCGACGGCGCGCCCGCCCTGCGCCCCAGGGAACGCCTCCGCCGTCACCTGCGTCGCCGCACCCGCCGTCGCGCCGACCAGCGCCATCGCGATCGTCGGCATCCGCGGCGCCTCCTCGGCCATCTCGGCCGCCTGCGTCGCCATGCGTTCCTGCACATCGGCCGGCACGTTCGGGTTGTTGGGCATGGAGGCCAGCGGATCCAGAGCCAGCATCAGCTTCCCGCCACCCACGATCCAGCCCACCGCCAGGTCGGCCGGCGCGGCCGCAAGCGCTCCCGCCGGACCGTCCGCCAGCGAGGTTTCCGCGCCACCGCCATGCAGCGCCAGCACCCGCTCCATGTCTGCCCGCCTCGCCGTGCCGGCGATCGTGCCGTCATCGAGCAGCGCGAGGTGGCTCAGCGAGCCCAGATGCATCGTATGCACCGGATCGTCGAACGTGATGAAGGTGTCCTCACCCAGCGTGTACCAGGGGACGCCGTCGGTCTCGGTCGCCGCGTACCCGGCCGCCTGCCACATCCCGGGCAAACTCGCCGCATCGAACGTCCCGGCGAAAATGGCGATGCTGGCGTCGGCCGGCCCGGCATCCACCATCTGGTCGACGTCGCGCAGGTCGAACCCGAAACCCTCGCGCCAGAGGGGGTCCAGCGGCGCGGAGATCATCATCGCGGGCTTCATCAGCCACGGTCCCATCGCCGCGAGCCAGGCGTCGGGGTCGATCTCCGCGCCGGTTTCTACGATGCCGAGCGCGGCGCGCTGGGCGGCGTAGTCGGCGTAGCGGATACCGCCTTCGGTCAGGGCGTTGTCGGGCAACAACCGCACCAGCGCCGCCAGGTTCGGATTGCCATCGACCGCGACCGGCGTCTGCGCCGCGCCCGGCCTGGCAGGGGGAAGCAGCGCCAGCGAAGCCGCCAGCGCAAGAAACGAGCGTCGCCGCATGAAGGGAAACCTCCGGTCACACAAGGGATGATCGTTGTCGGTCGTCGTCAGGAACCCGATGCTTGATGGCGTCATCATACCGCGCGACGCCGGTCGATTGTCGATCAGGACCGATGATCCGGGGCGATTCATGATCGGCAACCCACATCGAAACCAGGCAGCCAGGATTCAACGAATTCTCACCGTGTCCCATGGTGATCTGACATCTATGATGTACAATCGGCGTCAGGGAACATATCGACCAATCGAGACGACGTGGCGGTGCGGGTATGACGTGGTGGCAATGGGTGCTGACGATCGCTGGGGCATGGTTGGTGATCGGCATTGTGGTTGCTGGCCTCAGCGGCCTGGTGATTCGCGGCTGGCAGCGTGGAACACGAATCGACGCGGGCGTGGACACAGACGCCTGGCTCACCCCACGGGATGACGTGAATGGAGATACTGCGCTGCGGCCCACACCGTCGCTGAATCGCGAGGATCCCGATCAGGACATCGCGGACGAGCGACTGCTAACGCTTGTCGGTCACGAGCATACGTAGATGCCGATGCCATCGCTCCCTTGCGTTGCGGAGCATAATGAGACGCAACGAAGGAGCGGATCATGACCCAGACCACCGGCATCCAGGGACTCCACCACATTACTCTCGTCTCGTCCGACGCCCAGCGCACCGTCGATTTCTATACCGGCACGCTCGGCCTGCGCCTCGTCAAGCAAACCGTCAACTTCGACGATCCCGGCAGCTACCATCTCTACTTCGGCGACGCCACCGGCTCCCCCGGCTCGGTCATTACCTTCTTCGAGTGGACCGACGTGCCCCAGGGGCATCCCGGCATCGGCGGCACCCACCACTTCGCGCTGGAGACCGAAAACCGCGATACGCTGCTGCGCTGGAAACGCCGCCTCACCGATCGCAGCCTTGCCGTCGACGGCCCGCTCGACCGCCACTACTTCACTTCGATCTACTTCCGCGACCCCGACGGCGCGATCGTCGAGATCGCCACCCGCGGTCCCGGCTGGACGATCGACGAAGAGCCTGACCGCATCGGCGAGGAACATCGCCCGCCGCCCGAGGAGATGATGGTCGCCAACCGGGATTCCGAGCGGATCGCCGCCGAGACGTGGCCCGAGCCGGTCGACACCATCGACGCCGGGATGGCGCTGCGTCACGGCATGCACCACATCACCGCCATCGGCACCGATATCGAACGCACCGACAATTTCTTCCGCGGCCTGCTCGGCATGCGCCGCCTGAAGATGACCGACAACTTCGACGATCCCGGCTCGGCCCACTGGTACTGGGGGGTAGGGGAGGGACACCCCGGCACGGTCGTGACCTACTTCGAGCGCGACCCGCGCCGCGAGCGCCGCGTCGTGATGGGTAGCGGCCAGACGCACCATTTCGCGCTCTCCGTTCCTGATGAAGAAACCCAGCTCGCCCTGCGCGAGCGGCTGGTGGAGGCTGGCTTCCAGGCCACGCCGGTGATCGATCGCTCCTATTTCAAGAGCGTCTACTTTCATGATCCGGACGGCCACATCGTCGAGCTGGCGACGGCCGGTCCCGGCTTCCTCGTCGACGAAGACGAGGCGGAACTGGGCACCCGGCTGATGCTGCCGCCGCAGTACGAGGGCGCCCGGGACGACATCGAGCAGGGTCTGGCTCCACTGACCGTGCCCGCATGGGTCGCGCCCACCTGATACGGAAATCCAGGGAATCCGTCGTCCAGACTGCGTCCGCACCTCGCAGCGGAATCAACCACCTGTCAAGTCACACCAGGCCGCGGCGAATCGCCGTCGCGGCCGCCTCGGCGCGAGACGCCACTCCCAACTTCTGGTAGATATGGCGCACATGCGTCGCCACTGTCCGCCGGCTGATGAACAAGGCATCGCCGATATCCACATCGGTCATGCCCTCGACCAGCAACTTCAGCACTTCCCGCTCCCGCGCCGACAGCCCGGCATCCCCATCGCCGGCTCCGGCCGTGGCGTTGCCGGCCGAGATCGTCATCGCCTCCCGCGCGACGTCCTTCCACGACAGATCCTGTCCGTCGGACCACGCCGCCGCGAACGCCCCTTGAGACAAACGCTGTCGCGCCCGGTCCACCGCCAGGGCG
>CBFGRG010000372.1:0-4037 GCA_965651105.1 uncultured bacterium
CGAGCAGCTGCCAGACCGGGACGTCGAGATGCTTCCCGAGGATGTCCCACAGGGCGATGTCGATCGCGGAGACGGTCGCCGCCAGGACGGTGCCGCCCTCGAAGTAGGCGCCGCGATAGAGCTGCTGCCAGATATGCTCGATGCGGCGCGGATCCTGTCCGATCAGCTGCGTCGCGAAGTGGTCGAGCATCCCCTGCATGGCCAGCTCGCGACCGGAGATGCCTCCCTCGCCAAGACCGACGATGCCGGTGTCGGTTTCGACCTCGACCACAAACTGGCATCGGATGCCGGACATGACTGGGTAGCCGGTGACGCGGACGATCTTCATGGTGTCTCCGTGGGCGCTTCGAGCGATAGTCGTTGCGTCACTCTCCGGTGGAACCGTCATTCTGGCAAGGCCTGTCGGTCGCGCTTCCTCGTCATCCTGGCGAATCCCGGATGCGCCGGCGTTCTGTCAAGTTCGCCCGCGCAGGCTCACTGCTCCTGGGGAATCCGGTCCATCAGCAAGGCGAACGCACTCCGGGATACGTTCGCGCCAGCGTTGGCATCCTCGATCTGTCACAGATTTCGATGGGGCGGCGTCTCATGGTCGGACACCTGTCCGCTGGAATGCGAAGGAGACACCATGATGACTGCTATTGCCACGTCCGGGCTGGTGAAGACCTTTGGACGGACCCGTGCGCTGGACAACCTCGACCTCACCGTGAACGCCGGCGAGGTGCACGGCTTTCTCGGGCCGAACGGTGCCGGGAAATCGACGACAATCCGGATCCTGCTCGGGCTTCTCCGAGCCGACGCTGGCCAGGTGGAGGTGCTGGGTCGCGACCCATGGCGGGACGCGGTTGACCTGCACCGCCAGATGGCCTATGTGCCGGGCGATGTCGAGTTGTGGCCCGAGCTGACCGGGGGCGAGGCCATCGACCTGCTCGGGCGGTTGCGCGGCAACATCGACCCGGTCAGGCGAAAGGACCTGATAGAACGATTCGACCTCGATCCCACGAAGAAGGGACGCACCTATTCCAAGGGAAACCGGCAGAAGGTCGCCATCGTCGCGGCGCTTGCTTCCGACGCGGAGCTGCTGGTGCTCGATGAGCCGACCGCTGGACTGGATCCCTTGATGGAAGTGGTGTTTCGGGACCTGATCAGGCAAATGAAGGCCGAGGGACGCACCGTGCTGCTCTCGAGCCACATCCTCTCCCAGGTCGAGGAGCTCGCCGACCGGGTCAGCATCATCCGGCAGGGCAAGATCGTGCAGTCTGGCACGCTGGCAGAGATGCGGCTCCTGACCCGCACCACCATCGAGGCCGAAACTAGCCAGTCAGTCACCGGACTGGATCGCGTTCCCGGCATCCACAACCTGCAAATTGCTTCCGGGCGTGTCCAGTTTGTGGTCGATGGGGAGCACCTCGGTGCGGCGGTGAAGCACGTGAGCGAGTTCGGGTTGAGCGCGCTGACCAGCCATCCGCCGACGCTGGAGGAGCTCATGCTGCGCCACTACGGCGATGAGCTTGTCCCGTCCACCAATGCGGAAGTTGAGGTGCAGCGATGACGGCGATTGCCATCCGCAAATCGACCCCGAGATCCGCTGCCGGCTCACGTGACCGCAACCTCGACGGCACCGGGCCGCTGGTCCGGTTGATCCTTCGTCGCGAGCGAATCAGGCTGCCCGCCTGGATACTTGGTCTCTCGGTGTTGTTGACCGTCTTCCTCCGGGCGCTTGCGAACCTTACTGAAACCCAGGAGCAGCGAAGGGACCTTCTGCGTATCATGGAAGGGGGGATCGGCGCCATTTTCGGACCCGGCTACGGTCGCTACGACATCACCGCGGAGCGATACGTTGTCGGCGTCTACGGGTTGTTCTTCTTCGTGCTGGCGGCCCTGATGACCATGCTGCTGGTCGTCCGGCATACCCGGGCTGAAGAGCAGAATGGGCTTGCCGAGCTGATCCGCTCCAATGTGGCAGGGCGCCACGCGCACCTCACCGCCGCCCTGATCGTCGCGGTAGGCGCAAACGCAGTGCTTGCGCTCGCGCTCGCCACGACCATGGTCGCAAACGCGCATGACGGTGCCGATGGGATGTTGTTCGGCGCGAGTGTCGGGGCGGTCGGGCTGGTGTTCGCCGGCATTTCCGCCCTCACCGTTCAACTGAGCGGGTATTCGCGAACCGCGACTGGACTCGCCGGTGCGGTGCTCGGTGTGTTTTGGGTGGTGAGGGCCGCAGGCGACATGATCCGCGACTACGGCAGCCCGCTATCGTGGTTTTCGCCGCTGGCGTGGTCAAACCAGACCCGGCCGTATGTTGATGGCCGGTGGTGGCCGTTGCTCCTGTCCGTCGGGTTCGCGGCAGTCGCCGCCGCGTCCGCCTACGTGGTGTCGACACGGCGAGACGTCGGGGCGGGCCTGATCGCCTCCCGGCCCGGACCTCCCATGGCGGCTCGATGGCTCCGCTCGCCCTTCGCGGCAGCATACCGACTGCAGCGGGGCCGCCTGCTCTGGTGGACGGTGTCGCTGGCGACATTCGGGTTCATCTTCGGCGTGCTTGGTGACCAGGTTGCTGATCCAGAAGCGATGTCCGAGGCGCGAATCGAGATGTTCGGTGGCTCGGTCGATACCCTGCTCGATGGCTACCTCGGAGTGATGACCCAGTTCATGGCGGGCCTCACCGGTGTCATGGTGGTACTGGGTGTCCAGGCGGTGCGGCAGGAGGAAACCAGCGGCCGGGCCGAGCCGGTGCTCGCCACCGCGACCAGCCGCTGGGCATGGCTGGGCAGCTACCTTGCCGTGATGGCGCTGGGTGTGATCGGCGTACTGGCGGTGACCGGTTTCGCTACGGGCATCGGCGCGGCCGTCTCGGTTGGCGATTCCGCCTACATTCTGGATGTGCCGGGGGCACACCTCGCACATGCTCCGGGTGTGCTCTCAATTCTTGGAATCGCGGCGCTGCTGTATGGATTGATCCCCCGAGCGCTCGGGATCACGTGGGGCGTCGTTGGCTACAGCCTGTTCGTCGGGATGTTCGGGACAACCATGGACCTTCCGCGCAGGATCCAGGAGCTCTCGCCCATGGAACACATCGGGCAGCCTCCCCTGGAGAGCGTTTCCTGGCCGGCGATGTCGATCCTCATCCTCGTCGCTGCCGGATTGATGGGGGCCGGGCTGGCCGGGTTCCGTCGCCGGGACCTCGAATCGAAGTGAGCCGAGCCGGGACCGGCTGCCAGCCGGGAGAGGGGGCCTGACGTGAGCGACAACAAGACCGACGAGGCAACAGAAACATTCGTCGCCCACCGCAATTTGCTCTTCACCGTCGCCTACGAGATGACGGGATCGGCGGCCGATGCCGAGGACATCCTTCAGGAGACCTGGTTGCGGTGGGCGAACGTCGACCTGGAACAGGTGCGTGACCAGCGCGCCTACCTGGTTCGCATCGCGACCCGGCTGGCGCTCGATCGGTTGCGCGCCGAGAAGCGACGCAGGGAGATGTATGTCGGCGAATGGCTGCCCGAGCCTCTCCGCACGAAGCCGGATGTGGCCGACGATGTCGATCTCGCCGAAAGCGTCTCGATGGCGCTCATGCTCGTTCTTGAAACGCTTTCGCCGACGGAGCGCGCGGTGTTCGTCATGCGGGAGACGTTCGACTTCAGCTACGACGAGATCGCCGCCGCCGTCGACAAGAGTCCCGGTGCCGTCCGCCAGATCGCGCACCGCGCTCGCCGGCACGTCGAGGCTCGTCGCCCTCGCGAGGTGGTCTCTCGGGATGAAGCGCGGGCGGCGCTGGAGTCGTTCCAGCGCGCGGTGGAGGTCGGCGATGTCCAGGGCCTCCTGGATGTGCTCGCCCCGGAGGTCGTGCTCATCGCCGACGGCGGTGGTGTCAGGCAGGCCATGCTGCGACCGGTCTCTGGCGCCGAGAAGGTGGCCCGCATGATCCTCGGGGGACTCAGCAAGCACGCAGTCGTGTTCACCGCCGATCCCACCATGGTCAATGGAAGTCCCGCGGCCATTATCCGCATAGATGGCGAGCTAGACGGCGTGATGGCGGC
>CBFGRG010000373.1:0-4028 GCA_965651105.1 uncultured bacterium
CCGACAGCACCGGCCCGACGACGGGCTCCTCGATGTTGAAGTCGGCCATGGCGAACTGCAGCGAGGCCGTGCCGGTCAGCGCATCGCCGTCGCGCGTCACGATCGCATCCCACGCCACCGATTTCTCGACACCGTGGATGGTCAGGTTGCCGACGAGGGTCAGCGCCATCTTCTCGCCATCGGGCAGCGGGCCCTCCAGCCCCTCGACGCCGGTGAGGATGAAGGTCGCCAGCGGAAACTGACCGGTTTCGAGCGTGTTGTTGTAGAGGAAGTTGTCACGGCGCGACTCATCGCTGGTCAGCGTGCGGAGGTCGACATCGAAGCGGGAGCACGGCAGGGTCGCTCCGTCGGCGTCGAGCAGGATCTGGCCGACGAAGGCGCTGGTCTCCCCGACCGCCTCGTTGGCGCCGACCGACGCCAGCTCCTCCTGCGCGCGGTAGCGGGCGACCGACTCATCGCCAATGATCGTGTAGACGTCGGCGGCCTCCGGAGCCTCCACCGTGCCGATGTCGGTGACACACTCGGTGGCGGTGGGGTCGCCGAGCACCGTTCCGGTGGTGTCCTGCGCCGACGCGGGGCTGGCGAGCGGCACGGCGAGGGCGATCAACGCGCCAATGCCGGTGGTGGCCAGGCTGGCCAGGCGAGCGTGGTGGCGATGACGGGTCATGAGCGATCTCCTTGCGGGTAGCGCCCGATCGAATCGACCGGGACTCGAGGCCGCGGGCTCCCCGGCGGAGCCCGATCCGGTATCCCCATCGTCGCCACCGAAGGTTGGCGAAAGCTCCACGCTTCCTGTGAGTTTGCTGGGTGTCGCAAATGGCATGACGAGGCGGGCATTGCTCTGGCCGCGCCTGCCGCCTCGACGCTGGCGATTCCCGGCAAATTCCCAGCCTGGTGCCAGCCTCCCTTGAGGTCAGGTCCCTATCGTGGGCGGCAGGTCGGAAACCGCCGGCCAGCATGCACCAGGAGCGAGCCATGCCGACCATCGTCACCCACTCCGCCCGCTGGACGCCTGTCCTTCGGAACGCTGACGTCGAAGCGCCGTTCGAGCTGCCAGCTGGCGCGCCGCTGCCGCCGCGGGAGGCATGGCCGCTGCTCGCCACGGTCGTCGCCACCTGGCTGCTGATGCTGGCAACGATCGCCTGGTACGCCACCGGCGCCTGAACCCGCGGGGCCCGCAATTGCGATAGAGTAGCGAGTGGCACCCGCCTGGATGGCGGGTGATTCATGTGCCTCCCTGCCAGACGGGTCCTGCTTCATGTCCTCCGCCACCGGCCGCGAGATCACCTCGCCGATCCCCGGTCTTTCGAAGAAATACGCGGTCCTCGTCGCGGTCTGCATCCTCGCCTTCAACCTGCGCGGACCGATCATGTCCGTGCCGCCCCTGCTCGAGACGATCCAGTCCGAGCTCGGGCTCTCCGGCATCTCCGCCGGGCTGGTGACGACGCTGCCGGTGCTCTGCTTCGGCCTCGTCTCGCCGCTGGCGCCGCTGCTTGCCCGCCGTTTGGGACTCGACGCGACCCTTCTCGTCGCAATGACGGCGATCGTCACCGGCGTGGTTGTCCGCATGGGCCAGCCGGTGGCGGCGCTCTACCTCGGCACCTTCACGCTCGGCGCCGGCATCGCGCTGCTGAACGTGCTGATTCCCGCCTTCGTCAAGCGCGAGGCGCCGAACCGCGTCGGGCTGATGACCTCGCTCTACACGATGCTGCTGAACGCCGGCGCGGGCGTCGGCTCGGCGCTGTCGGTGCCGGTGATGGAGCAGACCGGCTGGGGCTGGCGGGGATCGCTCGGCATCTGGGCGATCCCGGCGGCGATCGGCATCGTCGCGATGGCGCCGTGGGTGCTCCACGCGCGTCGCAACGGATCGGCGGGACCGGCGATGCGACCCCGGCGAGGACTGTGGAAGAGCCCGATCGCCTGGCAGGTGACGACGGCGATGGGGACGCAGTCGATGGTCTTTTTCTCGGTCGCGGCGTGGCTGCCGACGATGCTGCAGGACGCCGGCATGAGCGAGGCGCGGGCCGGGGCGATGCTGTCGATCATGACGCTGACCGGCCTGGCGGGGTCGGTGATCACGCCGATCCTGGCGAACCGGACGCGCTCGCAGAGCTGGCTGAGCCCGGTGACGGCGCTGCTGTGCGCGGTGCCGCTGGTGATCCTGATCGTCGAGCCACTGTGGCTGACGCCGCTGTGGGTGCTGATGCTCGGGTTCGGGCTGGGGATGATCATCGCGCTGATGCTGACGCTGATGATCCTGCGGGCGCCGGACGCGCAGCGGGCGTCGGATCTCGGCGGAATGGCGCAGGGGGTGGGGTACCTCTTCGCCAGCATGGGGCCGATCCTGGTCGGGGCGATCCACGACCTGACCGACACCTGGGAGATTCCTTTCACCTTCGTCGTGCTGCTGCTGATCCCCTACGCCATCAACGCCTGGCTGGCCGGCCGCCCCCGCTTCGTCTCGGCGCACTGACATCGCTACACACCGACATCGCTACCGGGACCGGCAACCACCAGTCGTTCCCTTGGCGGCACGATGGCGAGAAGCGGCCGTCCCTCCTCGGGCACACCGGACCGGTCTAACATGCCCCGATGAACGGGATTGAGGCAGCTCCGGCCATACCTCCCAACGCACCTCCAATGCCTCCGCCCGCCGCGCCGGGAATCGCTGAGAAGGCGATCACCGACTCGACCACGAGCACCAGGATCCCAATCGCCATCGCCAGGCATTGATATTCAAGTGACAGCTCGTTGAACCATGCCAGCCACCGCGCGTACCAGCCCAGCGTGTCCTGCGCGCGCAGGTGCCGCACAACGCCCGGAGATCGGGTCCCCGCGAAGCTTCGCCCGTTCTGGAGCTGATCCCAGGTCCGCCCGGATATCGGGTCGATCACCCACCATCCGGTGAACGGGACGCCATCCAGGTCAACCGGCCGCTCCGGCACGATCACGATCGCCCCCTGCTCCAGGGACGCTGTCATCAGCGCGACGCTCATCTCGTCGGCGGTGATTCGGGAGAGGTCGTCCACCGTCCTAATCACGGTGATCCCGACACCCGTTTCGGCAGCACGCGCGAAAACCCTCCCCACCGACGGCTCCAGCGTCCCCGTCGCGCCACGCGTTTCCGGGTCCAGCAGGCTCTCCTCGGCGACGGCGTCGAGCACGCCGGAAAGCACGAGCGGATGGACGTCCGTTGCCCCGCTCGATGCATCCGACAGCGGCACGCTGGCACGCTGGCGGTGAAGCAGGTCCGCGGCCACGCGCAGCTCGCCCTCCGCCGAACCAGCAGCTCCCGCATGGTACGTGAAGGCCGTGACGTTGGGCCCGGACGGGTACGACCAGACGCCAGCCTCCGTCTCCCGCTCCAGCCCCAGGGTGTTTCGTAGCCCGGGCAAGCCAAGACCAAGCATCTCGAGCGCGCCGACCAGCGAGGGGTTCTTGAGCCTGGCGAGAATGTGCTGGCTGGGAATCCGCGCGGTCTCGACCTGGAGCAGGGTGAGCGCGTTGAACTCGCTCAGCATCTCTTCGCCCATGATGTTGGTGCCAACGCTGATGGGCGCGACCGACTCCGGCGTGAAGGTGCCCGCGGCCCGGTCGCCGAGCGGCAAGCGATCGAGCAGCGCCCGCTCGACCACGACCGGCGCCGCGCCGGGGCTGGCGATCTCAACGACCAGCCAGACCGCGACTGTCTCACCATCGGCGGCGCCGACGATCGGACCGCCCTCCTCGAACACCCCGACTGTGCTCGCGCCGTCGGTCGCGAAAAGCATCGGCTGGCTGGCCTCGATCACCTCGTCGCCCATGATGATGGAGGGGAAGATCGTCTGCTGGCCGGTGAAGAGCTGGTTGATGCCGAGTCCGACACCGCCCAGGCTTTCGGCGGGTGCCATGCTGATGCCGATCGCCGTGTCGACCGCGAGCTGGCTGGTCGTGGCGAACGTCACGACGTCGCGCCGCACGACCGCGCCAGAGAGATACTCGTCCGCGGCAACCTTGACGGTGAGCGTGTGGTCCCACTCCGCGGGAGC
>CBFGRG010000374.1:0-4025 GCA_965651105.1 uncultured bacterium
GGCGTTCGTCGAAACGCGGCGTGGCAGGTACCGGTCGTCGGAATTGCGGCCGGTGACGCCCGAGACCTTCCTCGGGGAGATCGAGGCCGACCGCCGGCTGCTGGAGCAGGTGCGCGCGGTGGATGCCGAGGCCTTGCCGCTCGAGGCCGCGATCGACCGCAAGGCGATCATCGGCATTCTCGAATCGGACGTGTACACGGCCGAGCAGCGCCGGATCTGGGAGAACGACGGGGCACTCTACGTGCCCGCCCCTTCGTCTGGTTCATCTACCCTTCGGCGCGAGGCATGGCGCGCCACTCGTCAGCGAGGTAGTCGAAGACCACCCAGTTGTCGAAGGTACCGTTGTTCGAGTAGTGCCAGTTGATCCGGCCTGCCTCGCGGTACCCCTGCTTGCGCAGCGCCGCCGCCGAGCGAGTGTTGGTGAAGAACACCCACGAGGTCACCATGTGCAGGTCGAGCCGGTTGAATGCGTAGTCGAGCACCAGGTGCTTGCCCGCCGACCCGTACCCCTGATTTCGGTAGGGCGGCAGGAAGAAGCTCTCGGTCTCACCCATCCGGTTGTGGTAATCCACCTCCAGGATGCCGTTACCGCCGACCAGCTCGTCGGTCGACCGATCGACGACCGCAAACCGGATCCACTCGGGGAACTCCGCTTTTTGGCTCTTCTCGATCTCGTGCCATTTGCCGAGCTTGCCCATCGGGAAGCGCCCGACATTGAACAGCGCATCGCTCTCCGGCTCGCGCCGCGACCAGATCGAGAACTGCTCGGCATCGGCCTTCGTGAACGGCCGCAGGTAGACGCGGTCGCCAACCATGATCGCGTTCTTCGGCGGGTCGCCCACCAGCGGAACCGAAGCTGACACCGGCCGCTTCTCGCCGTTGCCGACGCGGGTCAGCTCGACTTCGTTCGGATCGCCGAGCGTCTTCACCCATGCGGGATTGAGGTACTCAAGGACGACGGTATCGACGAAACGGCCATTGCGGAAGGCGCTCTCGCGGAAGCGGGCCGTCTCGCGCATGCCGAGCTCCTTCCCGGCGTCGACGATCGCGTCGTCGGCTGGCACGCGAGCGTGCAACACCGGGCGCTGCTGCTCGATGACCGACCATTCCAGGATCATGCGCAGCGCGTCACGCTTCCAGGCGTCGCCCCGTGGACCGAAAATCGGATCGACGAAGAGGTTGAGCCAGCGGCCGCCGACGCGAGTGGGATCGATTCTCGCGACGCCGACAACGCGCTCGTCGCTCTTGCGGCGGATGCCGAGGAACTGGGTCCGGCGCGCCTTGACCATGTCGCCGGTGATCCACTCCTCGGTAAGCTCCGGGGCAAGCGGGAAAATCGAGTCGCGAAAGGACATCGACCACTTCGCGTCGTCCTTGTCGATGGGGCGCAGGTAGATTTCCTCGCCGACCAGGTAGGTCTGGCCCTCCCAGGAGAGCGGCAGCGGGTTCGCGCCGTTGGGCCCGGAGGCAGCGGGGGTCTTGGGTGGGGATGAGGTCTGGGTCATGGTGGTTGGAATCCTTTTTTCGGAGTGATGTCGCCGTTTGGCTGGCACAGGGCCGGCGCTACGGCGTGTTTGTCTCGTCGTAGCGAGGCATGGCGCGCCAATCGGAGGCCAGCAGGTCGAATGCGACGAAGTTGACGAAGCGGCCGTCGCGGAACTCGATCCAGTGATCGCGGCCCGCTTCACGGTATCCCTGCTTGCGCAGGGCTGCCGCCGAGCGCGGGTTCTGGAACATCACCCACGACTGGAGCGAGTGCAGCCCCAGCGTATTGAAGGCGTAGTCGAACAGCAGGTGTTTCGCCTCGGAGCCATAGCCGGCCTCGCGGTACTGCGGGTTGAGCAGCATGCTGGCCGACTCGGCGTAGCCGTTGCGGTAGTCGATGTCCATCACGCCGACCACACCGATGAACTCATCGGTCTCGCGCAGGCATACGCTGAGATCGATCGTCTCCGGCGGCGTCGAGCCCTGATGGTCCTTGTTCCATTTTTGCACCCGCTCAGGACTGATCGGGAAGCGACCATTGTCCCAGCTTGCGTCGATCTCGCGGGTCGACCAGTGCGCCCAGGCTCGCGCGTCTGACTCCTGCGGCGGGCGCAGGTAAACGCGCGGTCCGACCCGGATGGCGTTGGCGGGCGGATCGCCCTCCGGCGTCACCGGCGCGGTGACCGGGCGCGACTGACCGGTGCCGGTGCGCGGGAACTCCTCCGCGAAGGGGTCGCCGAGCCGCTCGACCCAGGCCGGGTTGAGGTACTCCAGCACGAGGTCGTCGTCACGTCCGCCACCGGGCAACGCGATGCGCTCGCGGAAGCGCGCGGAGGTGCGGACGCCGATGGCCTCCAACGCCTCCAGCACGGTCGTTTCATGGGCAGGGATGTCGATGCCAGCCTTTGGCTGCTGCAACTCACCGACGAGCCACTGGAAGGTCAACACGAGCGCCTCGCCTTTCCAGACGAGGCCTCGCTCGCCCTCCAGCGGGTCGACATACGCGCTGACCTCGTGATGCGGGAAGCCGTTGAAGTCGATCCTGATCGAGCCGACGGGGCGATCGCCCGCCTTCTCGACGATCAACAGCATGGGTGGCTCGCCGCTGCCGATGAGGTCGTCGGTGATCCAGCTTCGGACGCGCTCGGGCGCGACGGGGAAACCGGTGCCGCGCCAGGCGCTGGCGTACTCGGCATCGGCCGGGACAATCGAGCGGACGTACACGTGCTCGCCGACCAGATAGGTTTGCCCGGTGTCATCAAGCAGCTTCGGGTCGGTCTTCGATCGGATTTCGGCAGAAGTGGTCATGAATCGGATGCTCCGGATGGGTATCTCGGCATGGCCCGCCATTCATCGGCGAGCAAGTCGTACGAACTGGTGCTGGTGAAGCCACCGTCGCGAGGCTTCAACCAGGCGACGCGACCGGCGTCACGGTAGCCCTGCTTGCGCAGCGCCGCCGCCGAGCGGGTGTTCTCGAACAGCACCCAGGATTGCAGCATGTGCAGCCCCAGCGTATTGAAGGCGTAATCGAAAAGCAGGTGCTTGGCTTCGGACCCGTAGCCGCCGCCTCGATATTCGGGATCGATCATCTCGCTGGCGGATTCGGCGAACCGGTGCGTGTAGTCGATGTGGAGGAGCCCGACGAATCCAATCAGCGCGTCGCTTTCGCGGAGGCAGACGGCAAGGTCGATCCGCCTCGGCGGCATCACGGCCTGATCCTCACGCACATCGTGCCAGAGTCCGCACGCCGGAAAGGCGTAGGGACCATTCGACCAACCGGTGTCCGTATCCCTCAGTGCGGCCGCGGCCGACACGTCGGCGTCGCGCTCCTGGATCGGTCGCAGGTAGACGCGCGGCCCGATCCGGATCGCATTCGCGGGCGGGTCACCGTCGGGCGCCTCTGGTGACGTCACCGGACGGGCGACGCCGGTGCCAGCGCGCGGCAGCTCGCGTTCGGCGGGATCGCCGAGCCGATCGATCCAGGCGGCATCGAGCAGCTCAAAGATCACACTGTCGACGCGGCGCCCGTCTCGCCGATACATCTCGCGGTGGCGGACAACCTCGCGCCCGCCCGCCCGCTCCAGCGCGGCGATCGCCGCAGTCTCGTCGGCCGCGAGGCGGGTTGTTGTGATCGGGAGACGCCACTCGTTGACGATGTGACGCATCATCAGGGCAAGGGCATCCCCTTTCCAGCGGTGGCCGTCCTCGCCGTAGAGCGGATCCACCGCGCCGCCGACGAACACGTGAGGAAACTCCGCGGAGTCGACCTCCAGCGAGCCGACCGGTCGATCGTCGGACCGCCGGGCAATAACGAGGAGCTTTCCGAGGTGCGACCCGCGGTCGCCACCGGGCGGTCCCTCGTTGAGGCGCGCGCGGATGCGCTCCGGCGCGACCGGGAAGCCCGTTCGCGTCCAGGACATGGCGGCGTCGGCATCAGCGGGCACGGCGTGCCGCAGGTAGATCTCGTCGCCGACGAGAAAGGTTTGTCCCTCGCTGGATGTCAGCAGCGAGGCCGGGGTGCCGGAGGTCGCGGACATGCG
>CBFGRG010000375.1:0-4025 GCA_965651105.1 uncultured bacterium
GGAACGCTATGGAGTATGTTCGGCAGTGACGACTCTATCCACATTGGACCGATTGGCCATGTCTCCGCTGAGGAGGCACGTCACTGGATCGCCCAGGCTGCCGAGCATGGGCTGCGGCGTGCTTGTCTGGAGGCGGCTTGTTGGCACCTTGACGATGAACGAGCGGCTGGATGGTTGCGAACCGCCTTCGGTGCTGGAGATCAGGACACCTGGTCAAGGCAACACGAACCCGCCCTGATTGCGCTGTGGCTGGCTCGAGCTCTCGACAAGGTGGGCGATCCTGAGGCTGGAAAATGGTATCGAACTGCTGTGGAGCGTCCCCCGTGGAGCGTATCTGACAATCATGGAGCATCCTGGGTCGAGGCGGTAAGTGAGTATGCGTTGTGGGCACACAGACAGGGGAACGAGGGACTTTGCACGGCATTGGCCTATCGACTCCTCGAGGACGCAGCCGATAATGGGCCCGATGATCGCAGATATTTGGATAGCGAGTACAAGACCTACCGTTATGATTGGCAAAAGGCCTGGGATGCGGAGTTTGCTCGGCACCAGATCATGCGCCATCTCCTGACCGAGCACGAGCTCCCCTCATGGCAGAAGATGGAAATCGCGCTCCTGCTGACTAACGACCGCCGGTTCGGCCAGGAAACCTGGGGCGTCGTCCAGGCCGCGCTCGATCCGCAGATCATGAAGTCGCTGACCTTGAGACGATTCGTGACCGGGGGCATGGCACGGCATGTACACGTACCTCATGTGCCAATCAAGAGTGAACATGCCTGGGCGATGATCTCCTGGCTTCTTGAAGATGTCGTTCCCGCAGTATTCCGCTTTGTGGGCCTGGACCAGACTGCCACGGACTTCGCGCGGCTTGTGCCTGCGGATTTCAGGCGAGCGAGCTATATGGAGTGGCGGTCCGAGGTCATGAGCATTCTGCGTGGAAAAGAGTTCGCTCGGCCGTTCATTGTCTTGACACGTGATGAAAGAGACAACTTCAACAGCACGTCCCGAAGGCTTGTGGATGATGCCGTGAATCAGGCAGGACTCGGCGAACGTCGAAGCTTGTTCAAGAGTTCGGAACTGGATGATCAGGAGAATTTCGTCGATCTCGATCTGACCATAAGCCGATGGGTGCTTCTGCGCGGCGATCCCGCCTGGCTTGGAATGTACTGCGCGACGGCTGCGGAGGGTACAGCCGATGAGTGGATGCATTGGTGGAGCGACGCCAGTGAGATCGTGGTCACTACCCTCATGGGTGCGCTCCTGATACTCGGACATGAACTCAATACTGATTGGACAGCGAAAATCGCATTCAACGACCCTATAGCAGTTCGCTGGCGCGAGCTGGGCGAGACCCTGGAACGCAAAACCGCATTGTTCCTCGAACGCGCAGCAGCGTTGTGAGATCGGAAGCCTGTAGGCGGAAAGTACTCGCATGACATAGCATGCGAGGCCCTCTCTCGCGAGCCCCATTGCCTGGCTTCTCGCCGCCAGGATGTTCGCAATATTGATGTAAGGCTTGGTCGGACTGATCCGGTACCGAGCGAAGGCCGAAGTAGTGCTGATTGCGCAGATCGTCGACATTCATCAGGACAGATGGAGGACGTGTGGTGCCCACGCGGAGCTGGTCGAGTCCGGGCACAACGTGAGCTGTGGTCGCAAGCGCGTGGTCGGCCTGGTTACGTGCCGTCGTGAGCGTGCCGCACTGCTGGGGCGCGCCGCAGGAGATGAGACAGAGGTATCCTCGATCACCAGTTGGTACCCCAGGCAGGACTCGAACCTGCGACCTACCGCTTAGAAGGCGGGTGCTCTATCCGCTGAGCTACTGGGGCGCGGCCGGGCACATTGTACCAAAGCGGCCGGGACGGTTCGGCACGCCTGACACGCCGGGGGGAGCCACGGGATGCGGGCCACGCAGTGGCGATATCGGCTGCTTCCGTGGCGGCGCTAACCCGTGTTGGAAATCAGCTGGGCGACAGCGCTCGACACGTCCGATTGGGAATACAACAGCACGATGACGGCGAGCGCAATCACGACCGCGCCGGCAGCCGCCACCTGCGGTCGCTGCGGGGTGCCGCCCTGCCAGGCGACCACGACCGCCGCGATACCAGCGACGGCGATCAGCATGCCCACAACCGCGGGCGCGCCGGCAAGAACCCACGACGGTGTCGATGGGCCGGTCGCGACGGCTGCCGGGACATCGATGGTGCCGTAGGCACGCCACTCCGGCTCGGTTGGTTGGCGAACGATGAGCTGAACATCCCAGTCGCCGGCGATGCTCAGCTCGCTGCCTTCGTAGGTGTATTCCGTGTCGCCTCCGTGGCTGAACCGCAGGTCCTTTTCGCCTGTTCGCTGTTCACCAGATTCGACGCGCAGCAGCACCTCGGTTTCGTGCACCATCGGCTCGCCGCCGATCGTGAGCGTGAACTGGTTCGGTCCCGGCGTGCCGGGCGAGATTGCGAGGGTTGCGTCTCGCTCGCCGCCGGTCAGGGCGATCTCCACATCCGTCGGGGAGGTCGTCGTAGCTTCACGAGCTGGCGCCTGTGCCGTCAGTGCGCCAACCGCAACCAGCACCGCCACTGCCAGGAGCGCTTCTGCAGCGACGGCGTATCGGAATCGCACCGTCCACGCCAGCGCGCGCTCGGGCACCTCCGCCAGTCCATGAAGGCGTGATGTCACGATGAACAGGTTGAACGCCGCGATGACGAGAATCGGAACGAGAATCGCCAGCTTCACCAGCAGGGCCCTGCCGTATCCCGTGCTCACCAACGCGTCAATGCTGCCGACGTGGAGCCAGGATGCGTAGATACCCGTCAGCGCGAGGGTCGACCAGGAGACAAGGGCAACGGTGGAGAAGCGAGGTAACAACCGAGACAGCACTCGGCGTCTGAGCGTCGCATCGAGCCCGATCGATATCGGCCCGACCACGGCTACCAGCGCGAGTATGCCGCCCGTCCAGAGCGAGGCGGAGAGCGTGTGAAGCACGTCGGCCAGAATGGCGGGTCCACGACCTTTCCCGAGCGCGGAGGCGTGCGCGATGTAGCTGAACGGCGTCACCGCCGCGATGGAAAGTGCCAGCGCCAGCACCATCGGCACCGGGCGGCGGCGCGGCCACCACCACGCGGCCCATTGCAGGGTGATTCCCAATACCAGCAGCAGCGCGAGGCGCAGGTACCACAGCTCGCCGTAGCGGGTGTCGCCGAGCGTCGATCGCATCCTCTCGACAAGGGTTCCATCCGGCAGCGATGCCGCTTGCACCGCGAGCGCGAAAAGGTCTCCGAGCACGGCGAAGACAATCGCAAGTGTCGTGTAGCGGCGCATGCGACGTGTCGCGGTGCGGGCGGCGTACCACGCCGGTGAGAGGGACGGCCGGATCACGAACAACCAGATTGGCCACGCGGAAATTGCCGCTGCGAGGCCGATCAGCGCGGCCCATCGCGAGGCGGTCTGGAGCCAGAGGGGCGGTCCGGCCTGCGATGCGTCGAGTCCGACAGAAGCGGCCACATCGGCCTCGGTGCCGATGGTGAAGGCGAAGTAGTTCTGGGCGGTGTGTCCATCGGCGGTCGAGAGTGTGCGCCACAGCACCGAGTAGGTGCCATTCGTCAGATCGGCCGGCAAGGCGAGCACCATGCTGTTTTCGGTGTCTCCCGCCTCGACCGAGGTGCCTTCGATGAGGTTGCCGTCCTCATCGTAGAGGTCAGCCCTGGTATACCCGCGCTCGAGCGGCTCGGTGAAGGTCATCGTCACCGCCGCCGGCGCCTCCGGCACGATCGCGTTGGGTGCGGGATCGCTTGTTTCCAGGTTGGCGTGCGCCGATGTGCTGGCCGGCAGGAGCGCAAGCAGCATCGCAAGCGCGAAGGCAGCCGCGAAGAATCCCCCGCCGCTTCGGACAAACACGTTTCGAGCACGGTGCAAGCACATGGAGCGCATCACGATCCCCCTCGCCGGAAGCTGATGTCTGGCTTCCGGCAGCCGACGCGATCTTGGCTGGACGCGCCCGCTCGCGGCACCGCCGTGAGCGAACGCGT
>CBFGRG010000376.1:0-3982 GCA_965651105.1 uncultured bacterium
GATTTCTCGCCGCCAAGCGCCTGCTGATCGTTCTGGACAACGTCGAGCAGATCGTCGACGCCGGACCGACCATCGCGGCGCTGCTCGCGGGGAATTCCGGTCTCCGGCTGCTCGTCACCAGCCGGGTGCCGCTCCAGGTCTCCGGCGAGCAGGAGTTCGAAGTGCGCCCGCTGCCGCTTCCCGATCCTGGTATGCGCCTGCCGGAAGAGCTGGCCCGGACCCCGGCGGTGGCCCTCTTCATGCAGCGCGCCCGCGCGGTCAAGCCGGACCTCAGGCTGACCGAGGACAACGCCCAGGCCATCGCCGAGGTATGCCGCAGCCTCGATGGCCTTCCCCTGGCGATCGAGCTGGCCGCGGCGCGGAGCAAGGTCCTGGCGCCCTCGGCCCTGCTGGCGAGGCTGACCCACAGCCTTCGCATCCTGACCGGTGGCCCGCGGGATCAGCCGGCGCGCCTCCAGACCATGCGTGACGCCATCGCCTGGAGCTATCACCTCCTGCGAGAGGAGGAACAGGCACTTTTCCGCAACCTGTCCGTCTTCGTGGGCGGCGGCTCGCTCGAGGCGGCCGAGGCGATCAGCAAAGACCTCGATCTTCCCGGCATCGACGGCCTGGAGGGCCTCACCATGCTGGCCACCAACAGCATGGTGCAGATGGCGGAGGGTGTTGGCGGCGAGCCGACGTTCACCTTGCTGCAAACAACCCGGGAGTTTGGGCTGGAGCAGCTCGCCGCCCACGACGAAACCGAAGCGGCGCGGCGCCGGCACGCGGAGTGGTGCCTGCGGCTGACCGACGACGCGTGGCAAATGTTCGCCTCCCGTTTGGACCACGGAACGTGGCTCGACCGGATGGAGTCCACGCACGGCAACCTTCGCCTCGCGCTCGAGTGGCTCGATGAGACCGGAGACACCGCGTCGGCACTGCTGCTCAGTGGGCGGCTCTCCTGGTTCTGGTACGTCCGGGGGCACCTTGTCGAGGGGCGGCAGTGGCTCGAGCGAACGCTTGAGCGGGGCGCCGAGGCGCCGCCCGACACACGTGCGCGGGCGCTGCTCGGCCTGGCGATCCTCACCCACTGGCAGGGTGACGACGCCCAGGCAACGGCCTGCCTGGAGGAATGCCTCGCGCTCAGCAAGGCGATCGAAGATGCGTGGCTCACGGCGTTCGCGCTCTTCATGCTCGGCGTGGTCGCCGAGGATACGGGCGATTTTGAGCGCGCCATCCCCCTGCAGGAAGACGCGCATCGCCGTTTTCTGGAGCTGGGCGATCGCGCCAACGCCGCGCTCTCCATGACGCATCTCGGCATCGTCGCCTGGGGAGCGGACGATCACGACGCCGCCATCCCGCGCCTCGAAGCGGCCCTGCAGGCGCAGCGCGAGCTGAACGACACCTGGGCCGCCTCCGTGTCCCTCAGCTACCTCGGCTTCGCGGCATGTGACCGGCAGCAGTTCGATCACGCCGCAGCGTATTTCACCGAGAGCCTTGTCATGCGGTGGGGGATGCGGACGCAGGAGGAGGTCGCGCACGGCATCGCCAACTTCGCGACGCTCGCGGCCGCCCTCGGTCAGTATCACCGGGCCGCGCGGTTGTTCGGCGCGGCCGCGGCAGAGCGGGAGGCGATCCACCTGATGCTGCAAGAACCGGAGCGATCCCGCTACGCGCGCGCCGTCGATGACACCAGGCACCACCTTCCCGACGACGCATTCACCGCCGCATGGGAGGAGGGGCGCCGGCTGACGCCCGAGCAGGCTGTCAGCGAAGCACTGACGCAACTGCCGGAGCCGCGCGCCGAGCCGGGCATCGCCACAGCGCCCGACGATCGGCTCACCCCGCGCGAGATGGACGTGCTGAGCCTGCTGGTGCAGGGGAAGACGGACCGGGAGATTGCCGAGGCGCTGTTCGTCAGCGTGCGCACCGCGCATGGGCACGTCGCCAACATCCTCGCCAAGTTCAAGGTGCATACCCGCACGGCGGCGGTCGCCGCGGCCATCGCCGCCGGCATCGACACATCCCGGCCGAGCGGCTCGTAACCGGCAAGATTACCCGGTCCTCCGCATTCAGGAACAGGTAATTCGAACAAGCCGTTTGGACGGTATCCGCGCCCATGCGCGCCGCTCACCATGGCCGTATCCCGGCACCACGACCGGGATCGCCAATGCCGCCCCTGTGGCGGCACGACGAGGTAAGCAACGAGAGGGCGTGGACACGGTGAGCAGCATGAGTCCCACCGACGAGGGAAACGCGGCGATCGTGCGCGTCCTGATGGAGGAAGTTCTCGGCGCGGGACGGATGCTCCTCCTGTCCGAGCTGGTTGCCCCGGATTACGTCGGTCACCTGGCCATCGGCGACCACTTCGGTCCCGAGGGCGTTCGCATCGAGTTCGCCGCCTACCGCGCCGCAATTATCGGGCTTACCGTGACGGTGGACGACCTGTTCGCGTCGAACGGCCGGGTCGCCCGGCGATTCACGTTGCGCGGCACAGTCCGGACATCCGCTTGCATCCACCACGACGAAATGCACCCCGTGGCACTCCACGGCATCGCGATCGACCGCCTTGAAGACGGCCGCCTCGTGGAGAGCTGGATTCACCTCGACGACTTCGCGCTCGCCCTGTAACCGGGCGCCACAGGGAACAGGTAATCGGTTCGGGCAATTTGGCCGGTGTACCGATGCGCGCCCGCTGGCAGACTGGTGCCGGCTCGGATCTGCCACGCCGGGGCCACCTCCAGCCCATGGGTCCCCGATCCATCCCGCCCCCTTCATCCTCACCACGCTCGGTCGGGTGTGGCGACACCCAGCGCCATGCCACGGAAAGGACCTCTCAATGTTCGGACGCTCCGCCAACACGGCTGTCATCGGTACCTCGAATGGACACACATCGGGCAACGGCGCCATCGTCCGCGCGGAAGGCGTGGTCAAGACCTACGAAACCGGATCCGACAAGGTGAAAGCCCTGTGCGGCGTCGACTTCGCCGTCGAGCGCGGCGAGATGGTCGCCGTGATGGGCCCCTCCGGCTGCGGAAAGACGACACTGCTCAACTGCCTCTCCGGCCTCGACAGCGTCAACGCCGGCCGCGTCATGATCGAAGGCACCGACCTGGCCAACCTCAAGGACCGCCAGCGCACCGACTATCGCGCCCGCCGCATGGGCTTCATCTTCCAGGTCTACAACCTGCTGCCGGTGCTCAGCGCCGTCGAGAACGTCGAGCTGCCGCTGCTCGTGTCCGGCCTGCGTCCCGGCGAGGCGCGCCAGCGGGCGAAGGCTGCGCTGGAGCAGGTCGACCTGGCGCAGTGGGCGGCCCACCGCCCGGCTGAGCTCTCTGGCGGCCAGCGCCAGCGCGTCACCATCGCCCGCGCCCTGGTCAACAACCCGGCAATCGTCTGGGCCGACGAGCCCACCGGCGCGCTCGACTCGCACACGGCGTCGGACATCATGCGCCTGCTCGAAGACCTCAACACCACCGCCGGCCTCACGCTGGTGATCGTGACGCACGATCCGGGCGTCGGCGCGCAGTGCCACCGGATCGTGCACATGCGCGATGGCGAGATCGTCACCGAGGCGGCAGACACCACACCGGAGGCGACACCGGCACCCGTCCTGGCGTTTCCCGCCGAGACGCCTGACGAACAGGTCATGGCTCCGGCCGCATACGAAGGGACCGAGCTATGAACGACATCTTCGGCGTTCCGATGAGCGCCATCCTGATGACCCTGCTGGCGTTGCTCGGCGTCTGCGTCCTGTTCGTGACGTGGGTCGCCGTGCGCCGCCCGGTGATCTTCAAGCTCGGGATCCGCAACATGCCGCGACGGATGCACCAGACGGCCGTCGTCGTGCTCGGGCTGATGCTGTCGACCCTGATCATCGCCTCCGCACTGGGTGTCGGCGACACGGTCGACCACTCCATCACGGGTGAGGTGTACGACAACCTGGGACCGATCGACGAGCTGGTCGTCGCGAGCCGGGACGCATCCGCCGATGTCGACCTGG
>CBFGRG010000377.1:0-3980 GCA_965651105.1 uncultured bacterium
CTTGTACGGAATCCGGATGGGCACCCGCAGGGTGCACAGGGACCGGCCTGGTGATGACTCCGATTGCATTTCACGACACCGACCGGGGTACCATGAAACGCAATCCCGAGGACGCGACGCCTCCGGCAAGGACCGACCAACGCATGCCATCCGGCCCAAACCCGAACCAGCAGGACACCACCGCACTCATCAGCCGCTGTCTCGACGGCGACGAGCGCGCATGGGAGCAGCTCGTTCAGCAATACACGCGCCTCGTCTACTCGATCGCCTACAAGTCAGGCCTGGCCGACGAAGATGCCGCGGATCTCGTGCAAAACGTCTTCACCATCGTCCTGCGCCGTCTGGAATCGCTCCAGCATGTTGAGCGGTTCTCGGCCTGGCTGATCACCGTCGCCCACCGCGAGAGCTGGCGGCTCAAGCGATCGCGTCAGGAATCGCCCCTGGCGGACGATCTCGATCCGGCCGACGAAACCACGCCCCTGGATACGCTGGTCGTCGAATGGGAGCAGGCAACGCTGGTGCATGACGCCCTGCGCGAGCTCGGCGAGCGGTGCCGCGGGCTGATCGAGCGCCTGTTCCTGCGAGATCCCCGCCCCTCGTACGAATCGATCGCCGCCGATCTCGGCATCGCCGTGGGCAGCATCGGCCCCATCCGTGGCCGATGCCTGCGCCAGCTTCGCGACAGGCTCGCAACCCAGGGCCTGGTCGATGCCGGAGCCTGATTCGGCCTGCTTTCGCGTGTATCAATCCGCCGGGGACGCCCTCTACTGGGATGAAAGCGAGTGAACGATGCCAGAATCACACACCCACCATCCCGACGAGCAGCACCTTTGGCGACTGGCGCGCGGCGAGCCCGACACAGCGACCGAAGCGCACGTTTCCGCATGCGATCAGTGCCGGGTCGAGCTGGACGCGTTGCGGCCCCTCGCCAGCTACCATGCCACCACCGGCGGCGGCATGGTCGACCCACCGCCGGTCCTCGAGTCCCGGATGTCGAGCCTCTTTCGCCAGGTCCGGCCCGACCTGGTCCGTGAGCGCTGGTCGCCGGTCAAGGCCGCGCGAGAGGCAATCCAGCGGATCACCGCCGAGCTCGTCATGGACACCGGCGCGACCCCGCAGCTGGCCGGTCTCCGCGGCGCCGACCGGCGCACCCGCCAGATCGCGTGGGTCAGCGATATCGCCGATCTCGACCTGGAGGTCACCGAACAGGGGGGGACCAGCGTCATCGCCGGCCAGCTCGGCATGGACGATATCCCGCCTCGACTGGTGATCACGTTCACGGCGACCGGAATCGACCCCGTCGAAGCGCAGATTTCGGCGGATGGGCACTTCACCGTGAATCTCCCCGCCGGCGACTGGACCGCGTCGGTGCAGATCGATGACGCCGTGCTCCAATTTCCGGGCGTGCGGGTGTGAGCGGCGACGCGCCGTTTCCGAGTCAAGACGGGCCTGTGCCCGTCCTGCTTGGCGACCTGGAACGACTGTCGATGACCGATCCCCCCGCCGCCGTGCGGCTCGGATCCGAAGCGCTGCCGGCCATCGACGCCTCCGGCACCATCGGACAGCGACTGGATGCTCGCCGGTTGCTGGCGATGGCCTGCGCGCACACCAACGATTTCGATCGCGCGCTGGCGCTTTGCCGCGAAGGCATCGCGCTCCCCGGCTCGGATCGGGCGCCCGTCGAACGAGCCCGCGTCCGGCTGGCATCCATGCAGCCACTGGCGATGACCGGCGATATCGCGTCGGCGATTGCGGAGGGGGAGACGGCGCTGGGCGTCTTCGAAACCATGGACCGAACCGAGCTGGCGGGCCGCGCGGCACTCAACATCGGCTCGATCCACGCGATGACGGGTCACCCCGGCGAGGCGCTCCTGTTCTTCGACCGGGCACGCGGCCACCTCGGAGAGACCGACCCCATGACGCTCGGTCAGGTCGAGACCAACCGCGGCACCGCGCTCGCCGCGCTCGATCGCTTCCGGGAAGCTGAGGAGGCATTCGAGCGCGCCGCCGCGCTGCTCGAGACCGAGCAGGGCGAGATGTCCTGGGCCGTGGCGATCGCGGAGAGCAACCTCGCCGACCTGGCCGTCCGGCAGGGCGACATCGAGCGGGCGCTCCACTACTTCGAGGCATCCCGCCGGCATTTCGAGCACGATGAAGCCTGGGGCGACCTCGGCCGGATCGATGCCGAGGAGGCGGCGATGCTCTCCACGCTCGGCCTCACGGCCACAGCCCGGGACGCGTTCACCTCGGCCATCGATCGGCTCCGAACCCACGGTACGCCGTCCGACCTGGCGGCGGCGGAGATCGCCTATGCGACCGCGCTGCTGGACGCGGGTGAGCTGGGTACCGCGCGCGATGTCCTCGGAAACACGAGCGACCGGATCGACCGTGACCAGAACATCGAGCTCTACCGGCAGCTCCTGCTCCTGCAGGCGCGGATTTCCATCGCTCAGGAACGCTTCGATGAGGCGGCGCGGCTGATCGACGCCGGGGTGCGGCTGGTCGACGAGTTGCCGATCCAGCGACTCCGGTGGGTGACGCTCCAGGCGATGGCCGCCGAGCGTGCCGGTAACCTCGATCGCGCCAGGGAAATCCTCGACGCCGCCCTCGCGGACGCCGAGGCGGCGCGGGTGACGCCCCTCGTGGGCGAGCTCCACGAGAGCCTGTCGCGGGTAACGCGCGCCCTGGGCGACATCGAGCCGGCAAACGCGCATGCCCGTCAGGCCATCGCGGCATTCGAGACCATCCGCGGCGCGATCCAGGCGAACCGGCTTCGGCAATCCTGGCATCGCGAGCGGTTGAGCGCCTACACCAGCCTCTATCGCTCCCTTGTCGGCAGGGACGATGCGGCCGCGCAGGCGGAAGCGTTCAACGTCGCGGAGCAGATTCGCGGCAGGATGCTGCTCGACGCGTTGCATCGCGATTCGACGGCGGACTCGCTCGACGCGGCCATGTCGGAGAGCGAGCAGGCACTTGTCGAGCGGCTACGCGAGCATCGCCGCTGGCTCAACTGGATCTACAGCGCCGTCGCGGATGGCATGGAGCCCGAGGCCGGCCTGCTCGCGCAGATCGAGGATCGAGAGGTGGCGGCGAATCAGCTTGCCGATCGACTTGCAACGCTGCGGCCGCGAGCCCGCATCACCACCCCGCTGTCGCTCGACGATGTCCTGCGCAGCATCGACGATACAACCGCGATCCTCAGCTACCTCGCTGTGGGAGACTCGCTCTCCGTCCAGGTCATCACCCGCTCGGGCATCGCCGGCGCACCAGATATCACGACGATGCCCGACCTGGATGAGCAGGTGGCCGCCCTGCAGTTCCAGATCGGCCGCGCGCTGGTGCATGGCGACGCGCCCGTATCGGCCAGGCGCGAGGCGCGCCTCCAGCGCGATGCCGACGCCGCCCTCTCACGCCTGCACGACACGCTGGTTGGCCCGATCGAGCACCTCCTCGCCGGCATGAGCCGCATCGTCGTGGTGCCGTCCGGAAGTCTCTATGCCGTCCCGTTCGCGGCGCTTCGGACCGCGGACGGCTATCTCGTCGACCGCCTGGAGATTGTCACGGCGCCCAGCCTGAGCGTGCTGGCGGCGATGCACCCGGACCAGCACGAAGGGCCGTTCGAACCAACACATCCGCTCGTCGCCGCCGTGCCGGACGAGTATGCGCCCGGCCTGCGCGACGAGGCACAGGCGGTTGCCGCGCGGTTCTCGCAGGCAACACTGCTGCTGGACAACGACGCCACCCGGGATGCGATCCTGCACGGCATGGCCGGCGCCGACCTCGTGCATCTCGCCTGCCACGGGCGATTCGACCCCATGCTGCCCAACGCCTCGGGCCTGCGTGTGGCAGATGGCTGGCTCACCCTCGATCAGCTGTCGACGGTTCGGATGCACCACCCGCTGATGGTGCTGAGCGGATGTGAGACCGGGCGTGTCCGGGTCAGCGAGGGCGACGACCTGGAGGGCATGATGGCCGCGCTG
>CBFGRG010000378.1:0-3970 GCA_965651105.1 uncultured bacterium
TCGAGGATGCCGCGCTGTTCAAATCCACCGACGCCGGCAAGACCTGGCACGAGCTTTCCGGGCTGCGCGAGCACCCCTCCGGCGAGCTCTGGGCGCCGGGCGCGGGCGGCATGTGCCTGCACACGATCATCCAGGATCCGACCAACGCCGACCGCCTCTACGTCGCGATCTCGGCGGCGGGTAGCTTCCGCACCGATGACGGCGGCAAAACGTGGACGGCCATCAACCACGGCCTCGTCTCGCCGTGGGAGCTGCCGGACTCCGACGCCGAGGTCGGCCATTGCGTCCACAAGCTGGCGATGCACCCGTCGAAGCCGAACACGCTCTTCATGCAGAAGCACTGGGACGTGATGCGGACCGACGATGCTGGCGCGAACTGGCACGAAATCAGCGGCAACCTGCCGAGCGACTTCGGCTTCCCGGTCGCCGTCCATGCGCACGAGCCGGAGACGGTCTACGTCGTGCCGATCAAGAGCGATTCGGAACACTTCCCGCCCGAGGGCAAGCTGCGCGTCTACCGCAGCCGCACTGGCGGCAATGAGTGGGAGGCGCTGACGAACGGGCTGCCGCAGGAAAACTGCTATCACAACGTGCTGCGCGACGCGATGGCGGTCGACTCGCTGGAGTCGGGCGGCATCTACTTCGGCACCACCGGCGGGCAGGTCTACGGCTCGGCCGACGGCGGCGACACCTGGAACTCCATCGTCTCCGACCTGCCCAGGGTGATGTCCGTGGAGGTCCAGACACTGCCATGATCCGGGTCATTCTCCCCGCCCACCTGCGCACGCTGGCTCGCGTCGACGGTCGCGAGGTCGCGATCGACGGCGTGGCCGAGCCGGTCACCGCGCGCAGCATCGTCGACGCACTCGAAGCCACCTACCCGATGCTGAAGGGCACGATTCGCGACCACCAGACGAAGGAGCGGCGCCCGATGGTCCGCTTCTTCGCGTGCGAGCAGGATCTCTCGCACGATCCGATCGACGACCCGCTACCGGAGGAGGTGGCGAGCGGCAAGGAGCCGTTCTGGATCGTCGGCGCGATGTCCGGCGGGTAGCGCCACCAGGCCCATTGATCCGCACGAATCGCGACCGGATCGATCAACGACCGGTCGCGGTGCACGACCTGGACATGACGATGACCAGCCCGCCTTCGAACACCCTGTCCATCGACGACATCAGCGAGATACTGCACCGGGCCGCCGAACTGCTGGAGGCGCATCATGTGGTGCCGGAAACCGGCGTCGCGGGCGCGGAGATGCTCCGGGCGGCGACGGCTCCGCATCGGTACCGCCACCTCAGAGACTCGCCCGGCGCCCTCGCCGAGCTCCTGACGTTGGACCTGCGGCTGGCGACCGGGGACGGGCATGTGTTTGTCGAGTACCTGGGCAACGAAGCTGCCCCCGCGGATGACTGGATCGCCAGGTGGCGTCAGGAAGGCCCATCCCGGAACTGGGGCGTCAGCGAGGTTCGGCTGCTGCCGGGCAACATCGGCCTGCTGAAGCTCACCTCGTTCTACACCTACGACCTGGCGGTCAACGCGCTCAGCGCCGCCATGGAGCTCATTCGCCACACGGAAGGGCTTGTGCTGGATCTCACCGACAACGGCGGCGGAGACGACGCCACGGCCGATGCGGTGATGGACACGTTCCTCGAGCCCGATGCACCGCGACCGCTCATCCTCGCATCGCGTGACCAACGCGAGCCATCGAGAGCGCCAACCGATCTGGCATGGCCGCACTACGGCACGCGCCGACCGATGACCATCATGACCGGGCGCCGAACGTTTTCGGCGCCGGAAGCTGTCGCCTATGCCTTGCAACAGGAACAACGCGCCATCGTGGTCGGAAGTCCAAGCGCCGGCGGCGCGAACATGATCGACGAAGCAGCTCCGTTGCCGCTCGGGTTTCGGGTCGGCATCCCGAATCGCCGGCCCGTCGGCCGGATAACCGGGTCGAACTGGGAGGGCATCGGCGTGCAGCCGGATGTCGAGGCGCCCGGCGACGCGGCCCTGTGGCAGGCGTGGGAGACCGTCCGGCAGGCGCTGAACGACACCGACGCATTATCCGGGCGCGCCCGAATGCCGGGATCCGGGCAACCGGGGAGTCGTGGATGGCCTGATCGCCTCGACCGAAGAACCTGGAGAAGGTAACCCAATGAGCACCTACGTCCTGATCCACGGCGCCGGCGATGTCGGCTGGTACTGGCACCTGGTGGAGGCCGAGCTTCGCGATCGCGGCCACGATGTGATCGCACCGGACCTGCCGGCCGACGACGATGCCGCGTCACTCTCGGACTACGCGGATGTCGTCGTCGACGCCATCGGCAATCGAACCGACCTGATCGTGGTCGCCCACTCGTTCGGCGGGTACACCGCGCCAATCGTCTGCGACCGGTTGCCGGTCGACCTGCTGGTGCTGGTGGCGGCGATGGTGCCCGCCCCGGGCGAGTCGGCGAGCGAAATGTTCGCCAACACCGGCTACGCCCAGCCGGATCAGGACGATTCCAGCGATTTGGCCGTCTTCTATCACGATGTCGAGCCGGCGCTGGCCAGGGAAGCGCTCTCGAAGAGCCGCGAGCAATCCATGACGCCCTGGAACGAGCCCTGGCCACTCGCCGCGTGGCCGGATGTGCCGGTGCGACATGTGCTCGGCCGCAACGACCGGGTCTTTCCGGCGAGCTGGCAGCGCCGCGTGGTCGAGGATCGCCTCGGGATCGTTCCGGACGAGCTCGACAGCGGTCACTGCGTGGCGCTGAGTCGCCCGAAGGAACTGGCGGCGCTGCTGGAACGCTTCCGGAAGGAGGCCGGAGCCGCATCAGGCGAAGCACCCGAGCGAGCGGGATAGCGGCGGCCTCACTCCATCTCGTCAGGCACCATCACCATATCCGCGCCGCGCTGCTTCAGGGCGACGACGAGCGCGGACGTCAGCAGCACAATGTCCTTGACGACGTACTGCCCCTCCAGCGTCGGCGCGTTGAACTCCCGCGAGAACAGGTCGCCCGGAAACAGCGCCAGCGGCGAGAGCACGCCGACCATCGCGATGCCGAGCAGGGCGACACCGATCCGAAGGTAACGGCCGGTCAGGAGCGAGAGCCCGATCGCGGTTTCCATCAGTGCGACGAAGAGCCGCGCCGCCTCTCCCTCGACAATGCCGAGCGTCAGCGCCTCGGTCGTGCGGATCGCGATATCCTCCGCCGGACTGATGCCCGGAAAAAACTTGAGCAGCCCGAAAGCGAGGAAAACGAAGCCCAGGCTGATGCGTACCAGCGGCACGCTGTTTCGCGTCAGCCATTGCATGACCTGCGCATCGAGTCGGTTGATCGGTCGAAATCGGGGAAGAGCGTGTTGCATGATCGCGATACTCCTGATGGCAACGGCGATGCGGCTCGCCGCGGTCGAGGCTGAACATATGACGAACGACACAGTGGCGATGTCTCAGCCCCGGTTGGTCAGGTCCCCGCGGACGACGGCGTCGTCCACATCTCGATGGTGGAGGACAAACCTCAACACCCGCACCGGCAAATCTCAACGGAACCACAACCCGACCTCACGTCTTGCTGCACGCCCGCGTGCCGGCGTCATGGTCGAGATTCGCAGGCCATTCTGAGAGCGCGATAAGCGCGACGGCAGCTACCGTCGCGCGCCCGAACCAATGGCTGCCAACCACCCGTTATCGCTATCGTTGTACTGGTGACATTCGATTTTCTCAGGACGCCGCACCATCGTGAACCGCCCGACCCAGGATCAGCTCGACACCCTCATCCGCGACGTTCGCGCCTGCGACCGCTGCGCTGCCGCCGGCCACCTCGACGAGGCGCACCCCGTCATCTGGGGGCCGGTCATCGGGCGCGGCATGGTGATCGGCCAGGCGCCGGCGAAGGCCGCCCATCTCGCTCCGGGCCCGTGGCAGGGCCCTTCCGGCCGGCTGATGCGACAGTGGTTCGCCCGCGCCGGGTTCGACCCGGACCGCTTT
>CBFGRG010000379.1:0-3956 GCA_965651105.1 uncultured bacterium
TCATCGACTGGGACGTCCACCACGGTAACGGCACGCAGGACATCTTCTACGACAGTGGCGACATCTGGTACGTCTCCATCCATCAGTCGCCGCTCTATCCCGGCACCGGCTACCAGGGCGAGACCGGCCGAGGCCCCGGCGCTGGCGCCACCCTCAATTGCCCGCTGTCGCCCGGAACAGGCGATGACGAATGGCTCGCCACCTTCGATGCGCGCGTTGTTCCCTTCATTGAAGAGGCCCGCCCCGACCTCATCCTGCTCTCGGCCGGCTACGATGCCCATCGTGACGACCCGATCGGCGGCTGCAACGTCACCGATGACGGCTTCGCGGCCCTCGTCGCCCGCACCCGCGATCTCGCCGACCGCCACTGCGATGGCCGCCTCGCCGCCGTGCTGGAGGGTGGCTACGATCCCGACGCGCTCGGCCGCTGCGTGGTCCGGACCGTGCGAGAACTCGATCCTGCGACTATCTGACACACGGTGTCAGCCGCGATACCGCGGTGTACCCTGTACAAAACTCGCGTACCAACAGGACGTTCCAGCCATGCTTCGACGCCTCAAGAAGAACCAGCAGAAGTCCGAACCCAGGCGCGCCTCGACGCCCGAGCTTCCCGATCCGGATGCCCTGGACCTGGATGACACCTCCGGTGCGATCGGCGCCTATGACGCATTTTGGGATGAGCCCGACGAGGCACAGCCGGACGATAGTGGTTCGGAGGCCGAGGCGGACGACGACGCCAGCGCGTCGGAGAACGGCATCGCGGCTGCCGCCACTCACGCCGAGCAGCCGGTCGAGCCCGTGCCCGATCCAGCGCCAGCACCGGCGCCGGAGGTAACGCGCGAGCCGGAGAAGGACGCCCCGCGCACGCTGCCACGCCCGGAAACCGACGCCCGTTACCGGCGAGAGGATGAGCGCCGCCGCGAGGAGGCGCGCACCGCCAATCTCCAAAGCCAGGTCGACGAGCTGCGGCAGCTCCTCCGCGAGCTGACCAGTCGGCAACAGCGCCAGGAAGAGGGCACCAAGCACCAGCAATCTCTTGTCGCGCAGAACCAGCTCGCCATCGAGCAGGTTCGCAAGGACATGGAACAGAACGCCCAGGCGCGCAGCCTCGACGAGAACCGCACCCGCCAGCAGATCAGCGATCTCGAGACCCGCATCGATGACGGCATTCGCCCGATTCGCTCGCTGCAGGCGCATGTCACCGAGATCCTCGAGGAGTCGCGCAAGAAGGTCGACGACACCGCTCAGATCGAACAGCGCTTCGAGGAGCTCGGCACCATGATCGAGCACCTCTCGGCCATGAGCGATCGCACGTCCACCCTCACGCACGGGCTTCGCGACACCATCGACGCGCTTCGCGGCGAGACCGATGGCCTTCGCCGCGACATCATCCGCAGCGAGGATGCGATCAAGATTGTCGATCAGGAGGCACGACGCCGCGCCTCCGAGGTGCAGGATGTTGCGGAGGGCTACAACAGCCGCATCGACGAGCTTCGCTCGGACCTTGCCCACCTCTACGACATCCTCGAAAACACCCGCCGGGGCCTCGTGCACGTCGATCCGACCCTCGACGAGCTGCGCACCGCCGAAGAGAGCCTCCGGCAGGAGTTCACTCGCCACCAGACACTCGCCGAGGAACGTCACGACATGTTGATCGACATGCATGACGACGCCCGGCAAGAGAGCGACGCCCGCTTCGAGCAACTGCGGCAGAACATGGAAGAGCGTTTCGACCGCCTCAACGAGCGGATCGAGGAAATCACCGAGATGCACCGCGATCTCTCGTACCGGCTCGGCTCGTTCGGCAGCGAGATCGAGGAGCTGCGCCAGGTCGACACCGCCCTGCACCGCGATCTCTGGTATCTGCACGAGCAGCGGGTGCGCATCCGCATGGAGCAAATCCAGGAAGAGCTCGACGCGGCGACCACCCAGCGACGCGACGCAGAGGCAGAGATGCGCGGCGGTGGCGGCCGGCGACCGCGCCGCCGCAGCGATGCCGAAAGCGACATCTGAAGTCGCATCCCCAGGCAAACCGACGGGCAATCTGAGTGGTTGACGGGTTGAGCCAGCCCGGCAGCTGCTGATTGACCATGACCGTCGCGCCGGGATCCCACATGACACCTCCTGGTCATCGCATCAATTCACGAAAATGCGTTTCAATGCGAAACGACGCGATTCGTGCCATCCCGACACCACCCCGCGCCGGCGGCATCGTTGCTCCGCCCAAATCCGTGCCTCACAGTCACAGAATTGCCGTGCTGTACCGGGCAAATCGCCGGAGCAGGGGCCACCTATCGACTACACGACACATCTTGCAGAGATATCGAATCGCTGTGTGCCGGGGTGTCGATATCGCACGGTTTAGTCATCCCCCAAGGACGTTTTTGGACACCCGGAACTGCTTGACACGGCTTGACCGGTTTGTTACCGTCCAGATGACCCGTTGGGTTCGATGGTTTCCGGAAGTCGAGTGGCTCTGGCTGGGATGCTCGCTTTCGGTTCCGTGAGACTGGCACATCGACGATTCAGGGGAGTACCTGCCACCGGTTTTTCTTGGTAGCCGCCCGCTCGTATCACCTACGAACTTTCGAGTTGGCTAACCCGGCAAACCGCGTGGCTCGTGTTGTATCACCCGTCGATGTGATCATCCTGCGGAGGCCAATCGATACCGGGGCGGAGGGGGGACACGCCTGCTACGCGCAGGTACGCAACTCGAGATTCGGACATCACCACGTCACCTGGCTGGGCTGACGACCACCGACCCTCGCAGCTGCGAACACTTCTCACCTTCACCCTTGCCCAATAACGGATCACCTGGACACTGGATGGCTGTGTGTTCAGGTCGGCCGCGCATCGTGCCGGTCGAGAGATACCAGTCGGGGGGCTGCCCGGCTGTCGGATCTATCTACCAGGAGGGAAGGAGTTGTTCGCACTCCTCAAGCAAGCCCGTACCGGGTTCTTCATCACGATGATCGGGCTGATGCTCACCTCGATCATCTCTCCGGTAATGGCGCTCGCAGCAACCGATCTGGTGCCCGGGGACGACGCCGTCGTTCTCCAGGACACCAGGCTTTACAGTGAAACCAGTCGCGACTCGAACGTGACTGCCGAGGTGGCGAAGGATACGCCTGTCACCATCGTGGAGGGCCCCGTCACCGCCGACGACTCCACCCAGTGGTACTGGGTGCGTGTCTACGAGCAGACTGGCTACATGCAGGCCGTCGACCTCGAAGGCCTCGCCCCTGCCCCCACCGAAGAGACCCCCGCTGAAACCGAGAACGCAACAGACGCCCCGGCTACCCGCCCCTGGCAGGAGCCGGTTGATTATGGTGTTGCGATCGACACCGTCGTGTGCCGCATCGCCACCTCCACCGGCGCCCAGGAGCTGACGCAGGTCTCGGCCGGCCAGACCATCGAGATCACGGGCTTCGACGAAGTCTGGGCCGAGGGCATTGCCTGGCTGCCGGTCAACTGCGGCGGCGAGGGCGGCTTCATCGCCGCCGATTACATCTCCCTCGATCCGGCCACCGAGGTCGCCACCGAAGTTCCGACTGAGGTCATCACCGAGGTTCCGGTCGAGACCGAAGTCGCGACTGAGGTCGCCACCGAGGTTCAGACCGAGACTGAAGTTGCGACCGAGGTCGGCACCGAAGCCCCGACCGAGCCCGAAGGCGAGACCGAAACCGAAGACGTGACCGAGACCGAGGCTGCTTCGACAGAATCCTCCGAGTCCGTCACCGCGGGAGCGGCGGGCGCGCCGATCGGTACCGCGACCGCGACCGATGACGTTGTCTGCCGAGTCGATGCCAGCGTTGACTCCTCCCAGATCACGATCTTCGTCGCCGGGCAAACCATCGAGATCACCGGCGTTCCGGTTGATGGCGTGAACTTCAGCTGGACCCCGGTCAACTGCTCCGGCGTGGGCGGCTTCGTCGCCAGCGAGTACATCGACGCCG
>CBFGRG010000380.1:0-3948 GCA_965651105.1 uncultured bacterium
GGCCTCGGTCGTGAAACGTCGAATTGCGAGTCGTGCTACATGCCAGTGGCGTGGTACCCACCATCGACAAAGATGATGTCGCCCGTCAGGCCCGCCGAAGCGTCGCTGGCGAGGAAGACCGCCGTACCGGCGACATGCTTCGGCGTGAACACCTCGCCCAGCGGCGCGCGCTCGGCCGCCATGTTCGCCATGTCCGAGAAGCCGGGGATGCCGCGCGCCGACGCCGTCTTGACAGGTCCGGCCGAGATCGCATTGACGCGAATGCTGCGTTCGCCCAGGTCGAGCGCGAGGTAGCGCACCGTCGCCTCCAGCGCGGCCTTCGCGACGCCCATCACGTTGTACTTCGGGAAGGCGCGGGTCGAGCCGAGGTAGGTCATCGTCATGATCGAGCCCTGATCGCTCATGATCGGCACCAGCTCGCGCGCGACGGCGACCAGCGAGTAGACGCTGATGTCCATCGCCAAGCGGAATCCGTCCCGCGACGTTTGCAGGAACGGGTTCTTGAGCTCGTCAGCGGGCGCGAAGGCGATGCTGTGGACGAGCGTATCGATCGTGCCGTACTCCGCCTTGAGCTGCTCGGCCAGCGTGGCGATCGACTCGTCCTGCGTCACATCGCAGGCGAACGTCTTCATCCCCGGCACCTTCGCGGCAAGCTTCTCCGCGTTGGCCTTTGCGCGGTCATCCACATAGGTGATGGCCACGTTGGCGCCGGCGGCGGCCATCGCCTCGGCGATCTGCCAGGCGATGCTCCACTGGTTCTGCACGCCCATCACGATGCAGGTCTTGCCGCTGAGCTGGCCGTTGCCGACCACGCTGGTTGTGCTGTCTGACACGTCGATCCCTTTCCCTCGTGCCTGTGTCCCGGCAACGGCTGGTCACAATCCGGCCGGTCGCTGGTATCTTTTGCGTGGTGAGGGCCGGGCTCCCGGTGGGGCCCAGCCTACGGGTCGCATTCTATCAGGTAGCGCTTGAAGACAGACGGGACACCCAATGACCGAGAAGGAGCATGCGCCGCGCATTCCAGTGTTCGATGGGCACAACGATACCCTGCTGAGCCTGTTGACCACCGGGCGGGACTTTTTCGCCGAGAGCGACATGGGTCACATCGACTGGCCCCGAGCGCGCCGCGGCGGTCTCGCCGGTGGGTTTTTTGCCGTGTTCGTGCCGGATCCCGCGCGCCTTTCCGAGAAGAAAAAGGTCTCGCTGGAGGAGCTGCTGGGCAGCGACCCGGACGATCTCATCCTCACCAACGAGAACGGGCCGACGCTCGCCTTCGCGCAGCAGTTCGCGATGGCGGAGATCGCCGCGCTGCTGCGCATCGAAACCGGTGACGGCACGCCGTTCCGCCGCAAGAAGAAGCGGCTGGTCACGAGGGATGACTGGGATACCGTCACGCCTGTCATCACCGCCCGGGATTTGCGCGAGCAGATCGAGAACGACGAGTTCTCGGCGATCCTCCATTTCGAGGGCGCCGAGATGATCGATACCAGGTTCAACGCGCTGGAGACCTTTTACGAGGCGGGGCTGCGCTCGCTCGGCATCGCCTGGTCGCGTTCCAATGTGTTCGGCCACGGAGTGCCGTTCGCGTTTCCGTCGTCACCAGATACCGGTCCGGGGCTGACCAGTGCCGGCAAGGCGCTGGTCAGGGCCTGCAACGAGCTGGGCATCATGATCGATGTCTCCCATCTCAACGAGGCGGGCTTCTGGGATGTCGTCGACTCGACGAGCAAGCCGGTGGTGGCGTCGCACTCCAACGCCCACGCGATCTGCCCGTCGTCGCGCAACCTCACCGACAAGCAGCTCGATGCGATCCGCGATTCCGACGGCCTGGTCGGGCTCAACTTCAACGTGCCGTTCCTGCGGCCGGACGGGGAGCGGGACACGGCCATGCCGCTCGACGTGATGGCCGACCATGTCGACTATCTCGTCAAGCGCATCGGTCTTGATCGGGTTGCGCTGGGTTCGGATTTCGACGGGGCGCTGATGCCTGACGACCTCTCCGACGCGAGCAAGCTGCCGAACCTGATGGACACGTTGCGACAGCGCGGCTACGACGACGACGCCCTCCGGAAGATCGGTTACCAGAACTGGATTCGCGTGCTGGAGCTCACCTGGGGTATCTGAGCGACGAACGCCGGCAATGCGGGTGTCGCGGCACATTGGCGCCGTGACACCCAATCCCATGTCAATAGACGATCAGGCTGTCGACGCGGTAGTCGCCGACCGCGGCGCGGCCGTTGAGCTCGCTCAGCTCCGCCAGCACGCTCACCCCTGCGATTTCCCCGCCCAGCTTTTCAACCAGCGCGATCGTCGCGCGGACCGTGCCGCCGGTCGCCAGCAGGTCGTCAACGATCAGCACCCGCTCGTCCGGAGCGATCGCGTCGCGGTGGATTTCCAGGGCGTTTTCGCCATACTCCAGCGAGTACGCTTCCTCCCAGGTCGGCGCCGGCAGGCGTCCCGGCTTGCGTACCGGCACCACGCCGGCCTTGAGCACGTAGGCGATCGGCGTGCCGAGAATGAAGCCGCGGCTTTCGATGATCACCACCTTGTCGATGTTGGTGTAGTCGGTGGCCATGCCATCGATCGCCTCGCGAAAGGCGTCGCCATCGGCCAGCAGCGTGGTAATGTCGCGAAACATGATTCCCGGGGTGGGGAAGTCCGGAATATCGCGCACGAGCGCCTTGAGGCGGTTGCCGAGTGCCTTGCGAGTCGGGTCGGTCATGGGGGATGGTCGTCCTGAATGTCGCGGCGGGAGGCCCGGTTGGCGGTCCCGGAAGAGTGTACCCATTTTGGAGACGCAGGTGGTGGTTGAGGAAGCGGCGCAGGCAAGGGCGGAGGTGCGGTGGACGACCCATGGGTTCCGCCGCGGATTGATGGCGGGTATCCCCGTCGCAGTCAGTGTCGGAGCCTACGGGCTCGTGTTTGGGATGCTGTCGCGGCAGGTCGGGCTTTCGCTGCTCGAGGTCATCCTGATGAACACCATCGTCTTCGCCGGTGCCGCCCAGACCGCCGCGCTCGACCTCTGGGAGTACCCGCTGCCGATCGTCGCCATCGTCGTCACCACGCTGCTGATCAACCTGCGCCTGTTGTTGCTCGGCGCGGCGGTTCGCCCATGGCTCGGTCGCTTTCCCGCGCGGCGGGTCTACCCGTGGCTGCACATCATGGCCGATGAGGGGTGGGCGCTGGCGATGAACCGCTACGCCCGTGGCGAGCGAGACGCCGGTTTCCTGGCCGGCGCGTTCCTGATGGTGCCGATCGGGTGGGTGCCGGCCACAGTCGCCGGATTCCTCCTCGGCAGCCGAATCGGCGACCCGGCCGCGATCGGGCTCGACTTCGCGTTCACCGCGATATTCTCGGCGATGTTGATCGGTACGTGGCAGGGCCGGTTCGACCTCCTGCCGTGGACCAGCGCCGGCCTGTCGGCGTGGCTGGCCAGCATCTGGCTGCCTGGCACGTGGTACATCATGATCGGCTCGCTCGTCGGGTGCCTTGTCGCCGCGATTGCGGTCGATCCAGACAAGGTCGCGACGGTGGCGCAGGTGGAGGATGCGGCGTGAGCGTCGAGCCGAGCGCGCTGCTGGCGATCGTGCTGATGGGGATCGTCACCTACGCCGCCAGAGCGGGCGGGTACTGGCTGATGGGGCGGGTGACGCTGTCGCCACGCGTCGCGGCAATGCTGGCCTACCTGCCCGGCGCGGTGTTGACGGCGCTGGTGGTACCGGCCGTGCTGGAAGAGGGCATCGCCGGGGTGGTGGCGCTGGCCGCGACCGCGGCGGTGATGCGCTGGCGCAACAACCTGCTGCTCGCGATGCTGGCCGGTATCGTCACCATCCAGCTCATGCGGCAGTTCATGTAGCGCTATTCTGGCGGGCAATACGGCATTCGCGGCGCCCCTGAGGCGACCTGAAAAAAAGCGAGGATACGCGATGGCGGAGCAGGACACGATCC
>CBFGRG010000381.1:0-3947 GCA_965651105.1 uncultured bacterium
CGCCCGTCGGCCTGCCGCCGGCTGCCACAACGGATCCGATTGCGGATGAAGAGTCCGCCTGACCACGCGTTGAATACCCGCGAAGTGGATGTCACTCCGAGCGCCTTGCCTGGCGCTCGGAATGACATCGCTTCGTGATCCCGGGTATCGACCGGCGCTGCCCGCTACGCCTCGATCTCGCCGGCCTTGCGAAGAACACGATGGATCCCCTGCGCGCTCATGTACAGCGGATTGGCGGCGTCGAGCGCCGCGGCCACGCGCTCGGCGTCCTCGCCGAGGCCTTCGCGCTGCCACGCCTCCAGGCGCGCCGTCAGCTCGTCGTTGGCTCCACCGGGAACAAGCACGTCCCGGCCGATCGCCATCGTCTCGTCGAGACCGCGCTCCAGGATGTCCAGGTGCGGCCCAACGTCATCGAAAACCGAGAAGTGCGTCAGCGCCAGGCGCTCTGGCGACAATCCGCGCATGCGGGCGATGCTGCGCTTCCAGGCGGAGATGTCGATATCCGGCGGCGGCAGTGGCGGCACCGGGAAGGAGGTCCCCTGCATCCGGACTCCGGCGACGTCGCCGGTGAACAGCGTGCCGGTCTGCTCGTCGAGCAGCGCGACATGATGCGACGCGTGCCCCGGCGTATCCCACGGTACGATCGGTCGGCCGGCGAGCAAGATCGGCGTTCCCTCCTCCGTCGGCTGGACGCGGTCCTCCGGCAGCGGCAGGAACGGCCCCCAGAGCACATCCATCTGGTCGCCATAGATGCGCGACGCGCTGGCGATCAGCCGCTCCGGCCGCAGCATGTGCGGCAACCCGACCGGATGCACCCACGATCGCACCTGCGGCTGGTCCCGCATCAGCGTGCCGAGGCCCCCGGCGTGGTCGAGGTGGATGTGCGTCACGATCACATCGCGCACGTCGCCGATGTCGTGTCCGGCATCGCGAATGCCTGCGAGCAGGTTGTCCTGCACCGTCGTCGGCCCGGTTTCGACCAGCCCGAGCCCCTCCGGACCCACCACGAGGAACGCCGCGACCGCCCCGGCCCTGCCTCGAAAGCCGGTATCGATGGCGAAGATCCCATCGGCGATCTCCCGGGCCGTGCCGGGGCCGTGCGCTGTGCCGTCCGTTGTCATGCCATCATCTCCGTCCCGTGCAATCCCTTGCCGAGAATGCCGGCGTTCACTACCATGTTGTCGACAACAACACGTACCACGCAGCCCCCCGCCTGCCAACCCGCACCGGGGTGGCAGGGGGAGATCTCGCTGTGGATCAAGACCGGAATCTGCTGACCGTCGCCCAGGCGGCGCGTCTGCTCAACCGATCGACGGAGCAGGTACGCCGCTATCTGCGCGAGAACCGGCTGCCTGGCCAGCGACTCGGCGGCCAGTGGTTCATCGAGCGCCAGGCGTTGCAGCAGTTCCAGGATGCCGTCAGCAAGAAGCAGACATTCATCGACCGCATCGGCCCGGCGCGAACCCTGCGGCCGCTGGACAGCATCATCGGCATGGTTGAAAGCGGCGGCGTCGACATCTCGAAAGGCAAACGCGCATTCCTGCGCGCCGCCGCCGGCCGCAACCGGCGGGACTAGCCGTTCCAGGAGCACTTATATGTCCGAACCCGCTGGCGCAGACCGTCCCCTGATCGCCTTCGTCGACTCATCTGCCATCGTCGCGATGGTCAACCGGAACGACCCGACACACGACCAGGCGATCGCCGCCTACCACGAACTGATCGACGGCGGCTACCACCTCTTCACGACCGACTATGTTGTCGTCGAAACAACGCAGCTGCTCGAGCTCGCATTCGGCCCTGACATCGCGCGCCAGTGGCTGCGCGCCCAGCGCCTGCCGGTCTACCATGCAGACGAACAGGACGTGAAGCGGGCGATCGCGCAGATGACCAGTACCTCGCCCGGTATCCGCCTGTCCATGGTCGACGCGATCAGCACCGTAGTGATGGAGCGCCTCGGCGTATCCGACGCGTTCGCGGTAGACCCGGAGTTCATGGCCGATGGCGCGTGACCCTGACGTGAACGATGCTGCCCAGCCAGCGGCGGACCACCCGGTCTGTCCGGAGTGCGGGTACGAAAATATCCCGGACGCGGCGTTTTGCGCGCGCTGTGGGCACTCGCTCGATGACGAGCCGCCCGCACAGGTGATCGATGTCGAGCCCGTCGACAGTCAGGCGACCAGCACCTTCCGGCCGGTCACCAGCACCGTCACGCCACCGGCAACCTCTCCGTGGGCGCCCCCAGGCCACAAGGATTCGGATCCGGGCCAGACAGCGGCACTGCCGACACCTCCCCCGTCCGACCAGGTGGTCGAGTCCCCGCCGATGGCCGTCGATCGAGCACAGACCGGGCCGCGTGGGTTCCTGCTCGGCATGCTTGCCATGGTGCTCATCCTGGCGGTGCTGGCGGTGTACATTTATGTCGCCTGGCTGGGCGATTCGACCCGCAACACCATCGACAGCTGGCTGCCGTGGATGTGACGCTGGGCCTGATCAGCTCAGGCCACACGCCTACACCATAAAATCCCGCTGGCGGAAGACGACCCAGCCAATCGCCACCGCGACCAGCCCGACTCCACCCAGCACCAGTGCCGAATCAGCAGGCACCCGGCCGTCAACCATCGTCGCCGACGTGTCGAACCAGCGGAACAGGCTCAGCGGCCGCACCGGTTCCAGCACCGACCACAGCTCGGCGAACACATCGACGAAATACGCCACCACGAGATAGCCGGTGGCCCATCCGACCACCTGGCCGGTCGCGCTCGACCAGGCCGACACCATCAATGTCATTCCACCGATTGCCCAGGTGAAGAGCATCCCCAGCAGCGCCATTGCCCCGAGGTTCGATGCCGGCAGGTCAGCGTCCAGACCGGACACCATGACGCCGGCTCCGGTCGCGATCGGCCCCGCCAGGCCGAAGGTGACGCAGATCGCCGCAACCCCGATGACGCGGGCGAGATAGATCTGCCACCGCGGGATCGGGCGCGACAGGGAAAACGCCAGCGTGCCGGCGCCGACCTCACCGCCGATCGCCCGCCCGGTGAACGCCACCATCGCGGCGATCGACAACACGAGGTAGACCGGGTGGTCGAATCCGCGCGCGAGGAACCCCGCGGTGCCGCTGATAGCGAGGAACTCCGGACTCATCTGCGCCAGCGCCTGCATCGACGGTGGCAACTGGCTGACGAGATTCTCCAACCCCTCCTCTCCACCGAGCGAATCGGTGATGAACGGATAGATGAACTGAAACACCACCACGCCGAGCAGCAGCAGCGCCGTGCCGGCAAGCCCCTGACGGAGCAGCCGGCGCACCATCGCAACGAGCATCAGGCGCGCCCTCCCGTGACACCGTTGCCGTTCTTTCGCTCGTAGAAGCTCAGGAACACCTCCTGGAGCTCCGGGGGCCGCACTTCCATCCGGCGCACCGGGTGCCGGGCCAGAAACCCGAGCAGCGGGTTGATGTCGTGTTCGAGTCGCATCTCGACGCCGTGTTCGGTGCGATGCACGATCTCAATGCCGGCCACGGCGTCGATCCCTTCCGGCACGGCCCCATCGAAATCGACTTCGACCCGCTGCGAATAGCGCTGCTTGAGCGACTCCATCGGGCCCGACGCGATCAGTTTCCCCGCGCTCACCACCGCGACCTGATCGCAGGTGCGCTCCACCTCGCCGAGATCATGTGACGACATGAACACCGTCGTTCCCTCATCGCGAAAACTTCGCAGCATCTCCTCGAAGTTGCGCTGGATGAGTGGATCCAGGCCATCGGTGGGCTCATCCAGCACGAGCAGCTCCGGCCGGATCTGCGCGGCCGCGGTCAGCGCCAGCTTCTGCCGCATGCCCTTCGAGTACGTGCCGAGTGTGCGCCGCAGTGCGGCGTCTCCCAGCTCCAGCGCATCGAGGATGCGATTTCGCCATTCCGGGGGGCGGCCGCTGATCGTGGCGGCGTA
>CBFGRG010000382.1:0-3932 GCA_965651105.1 uncultured bacterium
GGGGCGTTTCTCTTGTCGTCAGGTCTTGCTACTCGTCGCCTGGAGGTGGAACCGGCCCCGGGCTAGCGCTGGGCGTGGCCGATTCGCTGCTGATAAGGACAACGACCCGCTCGGGAGCCACGGTGGTCACGGTGACCTCGTCGGGAAGCTCGATGATCGGGGTGAGGGTATGGACGCCCGGACCGAGGCCATCAACGTCGACGGTGACGACGATATCGTCCGGCGTCAGGTCGCTGAGGAGGTCCGTCGGCGCGCTGACGCTGATGTCGACCGTGCTCGGGTCGACCCGCACTGTGAGCCCATCCCCGGCGTTGACGACCTCAACCGGCATGTCGGGTACCAGGTTGGCGGTGCCGCCGCTTGTCCCGATCGCGACGCGCACCTCCACCTCACTTTGGGATGAGTCGACGGGCACCACACCTTCCGGCAGGCCGACAAGCGGCACGACTTCGCTCACCGATTGGCTGGCGCCTGAGATATCAACCGCCGCGGTGCTGACGAACAGCAGCTCGTCGAGCAATTCCTCCGGGCCGTCCACGATCACCGTCGATGGTACTGCGACCTGCTGCTGCACCACGAAGCCATCGGCGGGCGATCCCGTCACCTGCGGCAACACGCTGACCGTCTTGCCCCGCTTCTCGAGCACGACCTCGGTGCGGATGTGCGCCGGCGTGATGGTGACTTCCTGAATGCGCTGGTTGTTGTTGTCGAGCGCCTGCGGCTCGATCATGTCGACGAAATCGGTGCTCTGGTTCTGCACGTTGATCGGCAGGACGACGCGCGCGATCCGGTTGATGGAGGAGCGGGTGCCGCTCACCGTTACCTCCGAGACTTCGGCGTTGACGTCGACCACGCGGCGTGAATCACCTGCCAGCTGCTGGTTTTCGACCGTCAGCGGGAATTTCCGGTTGATCTGCTCTTCGATTTCCACCGAAACCGCATCGGGTGAGACGCTGACGTCGCGCAACTGCTTGTCCGTCTGCAACTCGACATCGAGCTGGTAAAACCCGGGGCCGGATACCTCGGAGGTGTCCAGCGTCACGACGATGTCCGACCGGCTGAGCTCATCGAGACGTGACGAAACGTCCGTGATGGTGATCGTCGCACGTGGCAGCGACGTGACGATCTGCAGCGCGCCGGGCAGCTCCGGTTCGGAAATGGCGATCTCCGCGTAGCGTTGCGTTTCAACGGGATCCTCGAGCGTGGTGACCCAACCCCACAGGAAAAGCGCGATCAACAAGGAGACCCCAAACCGGGTGAGGTGGCTGGTGGTGACCCTTTCGCTCAGGGTGGTCCAGATCTGTTGCGCCATATCGTCTCAGTCGTGTCGGGCCCCGGTCAGTCGCCGGATGGCCGCCGTTCGGATGACGTCTTTGCGCCCCGCGTGGTCCGGCTCTCGTTTCTCTGCTGGCCAAACGGGAAGAACGATGAGCCTGACTGCCGCTCGGCGCCGGGCTGGTCGATGCTGAGCAGGGTTCGCAGCACTCGCCGCAGGCGGTCCTGGTCGAGATTGCGAATCAACCGGCCCGAGTGCGCGACCGACATCTGGCCGGTCTCTTCTGAAACGACGACAGCGATCGCGTCGGATTCCTCCGTGACACCGATGGCGGCGCGGTGCCGCGTTCCCAGGTTGCTGGAGGCGGAGATGTTGTCGGTCAGCGGCAGCACCACGCTCGCCGCGACGATCCTGTTGTTTCGGATGATGACGGCGGCGTCGTGAAGCGGAGAGTTGGGAAAAAACAGGTTGATCAGCAGCTGCCGGGTCAGGATCGCATCGACCTGTACCCCATTGTCGACGTAATCCTGCAGGCCGGTGTCGCGCTCGATCACGATCAGCGCGCCGTACCGCAGGCGGGATAGCTGGGCGCACGCGCGCACGATCTCGTCGACGGCGGCATCGAGGCTGGTTTCTTCCGGGCCGGTCATGAAGGGCCACTTGACCCAGGTTCCAGCGTGCCCAAGCTGTTCGAAGGCACGCCGGAGCTCGGCGGCGAAGATCACGGGAACCGCAATCAACAGGCCGGGCCAGATGCGGCTCAGGACCCAGTTCAGCGTGGCGAGGTCGAGCGCCCAGCCGAGAAAGAGCAGCAGCGCGAAGAGCAGGACGATTCCGCGGATAACGTGCAGCGCCCGCGTTCCCTGAGCCACCCAGAGGAGCCAATAGATGATGACTGTGACCACGAGGACATCGAGCAGTGCCCTCGGGCTGAACAGTTGGGACAACAGCCAACCGAGACTGGACATTCGCTCACCGGGTGTGTAAGGACCATACGGTCACCGCGCGCGTTCTCCAGAAGTCTACCACCGTCGGTCGTTCCTTTCGCTCGATCAGGCGGGAGATTCGCCGGCTGCCATCTCAGTGGATCTGGCACTGGCGAGGCATCGGGTTGTCGCCGGGCACGACGGAGTGGTAGGTTCCTGATTCTTGATTGGCGAACTGTGCGACGTTCCTGGAACCTGATGGCGCCGGGAAGCCGCGTAAAGTGAGGGAACCCACCCCATGGCACAGGTTACGCTGAATGTGAACGGGCAGGATCATCAGGTCGAAGCCGAGGACGACAGCTCGCTCCTGTATATCCTGCGGGACCAGCTCCAGCTGAACGGGCCGAAATTTGGATGCGGGCTGACCCAGTGCGGCGCCTGCACCGTGCTGCTGGACGGACAGCCAACCCGTTCCTGCCTCACGCCGGTGTCCGCAGCCGAGGGAGGGGAGATCGTCACCCTTGAGGGCCTCGGCACCCTCGATCAGCCGAGCCCGCTGCAGCAGGCGTTCATCGATGAGCAGGCCGCTCAATGCGGTTATTGCATCAACGGTATGGTGATGACCGCTCGCGCGCTGCTGGATGAGAATCCCGATCCCAGTGAGGACGAAATCCGCGAGGCGCTGGCAGCTAACCTCTGCCGCTGTGGCACCCACCTCCGGATCGTGCGGGCGATTCGCCGGGCAGCGGAAGAGGAGGCGACGGCATGACTCCAGCAAACCGAACCCTCAGTCGTCGAACGTTCGCCAGGGGTGCCGGAGCACTTGTGGTGAGCTTCACCTTGCCGCTCTCGGTACGTCGTGGGGCACTGGCCGCGCCAGAGATGCCCGAGGACGCCAAATGGGACCCGGCTCAGCAAATCGCCCTCACCCCGGAGCTCGACGGCTGGTTGCGGATCGACGAGGACGGCCAGGTGACGATGTTCACCGGTCGGGTCGAGATCGGCAACGGCATCCTGACGGCCCTGCCGCAGATCGTGGCCGAGGAGCTGGACGTGCCGTTCGACGCGGTGGCAGTCGTTTCTGGCGATACCGACGTTGTCCCGAACCAGGGCATCACCTCGGCGACGACGACGATCGGCGTAGCGGCGGTGGCGATTCGCCAGGCGGCCGCGACGGCGCGACAGGCCGCCCTCGAAATGGCCTCGGAGCAGTTGGGCGTTCCGGCAGCGGACCTCGAGATCGTAGATGGCGTCATCCAGGCCAGTGACGACCCGTCGAACGCGATCACCTATGGAGAGCTGATCGGGGGCACCGAGTTCGCCCGGGAGGTCGACCCGGAGGCGCCAGTCAAGAATCCGGCCGACTACTCGATTGTCGGTGAGTCGATTGCCCGTACCGATATTCCCGCCAAGCTGACCGGCGCAGACGGAGATTTCAACGAAAACGTCCGGGTCGACGGGATGACCCATGCGCGCATCCTGCGTGCTCCGGCCTACGGCGCGAAGCTGGTTTCGTACGACGAATCGGTCGCCGAAATGACCGGCGTAGTGGCGGTGATTGCGATTGAGCACCCGGGCGACGAGCGCCTGGCGCGGGTCGAGCGGCTGGAGACGATGCCGGGAGATTTCATCGCGGTCGTCGCCGAGCGCGAGGACCAGGCACTGAATGCGCTGGAAGCTCTTGCCGACTCTGCCAAGTGGGACGCGGGCGAGTCGCTCCCGGCCACGAA
>CBFGRG010000383.1:0-3923 GCA_965651105.1 uncultured bacterium
GCCGCGGCGGATCGCTCGGAGTGGGCACCGTCGATGATCACGATTTGGCCGGATTCGAGCCGGACCTCTTCGAATCGCCCTGCCAGCGTGGCCGCGCCGATGCCCGCGCGAACCGCCTCGGCGTCGATACCCCATCGGAGCGCGTGCACCGCGGCGATGGCGAGCGTCGCGTTCTGCGTCTGGTGCTGCCCGGCCAGGCGGGTGCCGAGGTGTTCGATCGTGCCCCACGGCCCGGTCGCCGTGAAGTCGCGATCCGTGCCGGTTGTGGTGAAATCTCGCTCCGCGACCAGCAGCGGCGCATCGAAGGCGGCGGCACGTGCCTCGATCACGTCGAGCCCTTCCGTCGGCTGTGCGGCGCTGACGACGGGACGCCTGGGCTTGATAATGCCAGCCTTGTTGGTCGCGATCTCCGCCATCGTCTCGCCGAGAATCGCGGTGTGCTCGAAGTCGAGCGGCGTGATCGCCGTGACGGCGGGGTCGACCACGTTCGTGGCGTCGAGCGTGCCGCCGAGGCCGACCTCGAGCACGACGACCTCGCACCGAGCGCGCCGGAACCAGAGCAGGGCCATCGCGGTCGTCATCTCGAACGCGGTGATCCGACCGAGCTCGGGCTGCTCTGCCTCAACCGCCTCGACGGCCGCAACGCCATCACGGGTCAGCTCGACGAATTCCTCTTTGGACACCATCGCGTTGTCCACGATGAATCGCTCGCGCCAGTCGTGCAGGTGCGGTGAGAGATGCCGGCCGGTGCGGCGGCCGGAGGCGCGCAGGATGGCATCGATGAAGACGCAGGTCGACCCCTTGCCCTTGCTGCCGGCGACATGGACGATCGCGTAATCCCGCTCAGGATTGTCGAGCCGGTCCAGCATCGCCTGGGTACGGCGCAGGCCGAGCCGGGCCGCATCATCGCCGGCGAAGGGGTTGCTGATGAAGCCGCGGTCCCAGGATGACCGATCCCAAATCGCCGCCAGCGCCGCTTCGAAGGTGTCGATCTGCCGCACCGCGTTTCTCCAGACGCTCGAGGGGCCAGCCCGCTGGCCAGCCCCTCGCTCGGGTCGCTTTGTCGCAATGCTGCGCGCCCGGTTAATCGACGATGAGCGCGGTCGCCATGCCGAACATGCCGTGCGGGCTCTCGGCGTGGCTGAGGATGTGACAGTGGAAGAGCCAGGTGCCCGGCTCGGTCGCGTCGACGATCACGTCGTAGCGCTCGCCGGGGGCGATGTTGAGCGTGTCGCACCAGTAGGGCTGATCAAGCTTGTACCCGTCGTTGTGGGTCACCAGCATGGGCATGCCGTGCAGGTGCATCGGGTGGATCATCAGCCCCTCGTTCATGTAGCGAATGCGGAGCCGCTCGCCCTGCTTCGCGGTCAGCGGCTCGGTCGCCGGGAAGCCCTTGCCATTGATCGTGAACTGGCCGATCGGGCCATCGTTCAGGATCATGATGTATTCCTTGTCGAACTCGGGGTCGACGCTCGGGTCAGCCGGCTCGACGATGAACGCGCCCAGCAGGCCGTGGGTAACCTGGAACGCCGAATTGTAGTGCGAGTGGTACATGTGCGAGCCGGTGTTGCCCTCGCGGATCGGGAACTCGTAGGTGAAGGTCTCGCCCGGCTTGATCGGCGCCTGGGTGATGAACGGAATGCCGTCCATGCGGACCGGCAGGACCAGCCCGTGCCAGTGGACCGAGGTGCTCTCGGGCAGCTTGTTGGTGACATTGATGCGAACGGTGTCACCTTCGGTAACCCGAATCACCGGGCCCGGCACGGCGCCGTTGTATCCCCAGGCCTCCGCGTACTCGCCCGGGGCGTATTCCCATTCGAAGACGCTGCATTCGAGGTCGAACACCTTGACGTCGCCGTCCATGGTGTATTCGAGCTCCTGATTGCCCTTGCCTTCAGTCTCGACCGGGAACGACTGGTGCGAGACGCGATGCATCTCGTCCATTTCGTCGACGGTCATCTCGTCGTCGTCCGCCTGGGCCATGGTGTGCTCCTGCGCCATCGCCTGCTGGGTGGCGAGCGCGGCCGGAGCCGCCAGGGCGGAGGCGCCGAGCCCTCCGACGAAGTTGCGGCGGCTGAACGGATTGCGTCGGTGTTGCATCAGAATACCTCTCCCTCGTGGTGAGTCCTGTGGCCGGCGGGCGCCGGTGTCGGCGGCGCGTGGCGGCCGATCATTGATCACGCATGGTGTGGGCAAGCCGCGTCAGGCGGGCTTGTGAATATTGTCACACGCGGGGCATTGCAAAAACGTGTCAAACAGGTTCGTGGCGTGACAGACTTGACTGATATCCGGCATGCCCGACCGAATCGGCGGGAACGACGTAGAATCAGGTGAGGGTCGGCTCGCCGTCCCCACGGCTTCACGTTCGCGATCGCTGATGTTTGCCACATCGTCGCATATTCAGGACACGCATGCCCGCTCTTTCCGCTCGACCGCGCCGGTCGCGGACCGCCCAGGTGCTCAGCACAATATTGTTCGTCGTTGCCATCGGCTTCGCGGCTGCCGCGCTGTGGCTGCTGCTCACCGACGACTCGACGCCGGCTCCGGACGGGCCAGCGCCGGCGCAATCGGTCGAACAGATCGACCTGGCGCAGGTGCTCGCGGTCCTGAACGCGGACGGCGGTGACTGGGATTACTCGCGTAAGCCGGCGAGCGCGCGATCGAACCAGCTCGACATGCCGGGACAGGCGCTGAGCCTCGATGACGACCGGCTCCTCTTCGTTTTCATCTTCACCGGGGCGTCGGCCGAGGAGCGCGTTGCCGCCGCCGAGCAGGCCGCCGAGAGCGTCGATCTTGACACGATGACACTGACGGCCTCCGGGACGGTGCTCAATGCCGACGGCCAGCCACTCTACATGGCCCAGCACAGCAATGTGATCGCCATCCTGCTCGGTGGAGACGAAGAGCTCGCCGCCGACGTGCAGCAGGGACTCGATCAGTTGCCGTGACCGGGCATCCTGCCATCTCCGTTTTCGAGGTTTCGCAATGACTGACCATGACCGTACTTCGCCCAGCGATGCCGACGCGCCGATCACCGGTGCGGAGCATCTGCCGCATGGGCCGACGCTCGCCGACGATGACTCCGATCCCGACCGTGAGGAGCAGGGACGGATTGGGTATGGTCGCTGGGGCAAGTGGTCGCCGATCGGGTTGGGGTTGCTGATCCTGCTCTCGGTGGTCGCCGTCTGGATTGCCGATCGTGCCGGAGAGGACGAGGCTGGTGATCCGCCGTCGTCGACGACCACCGGCGAGCTGAAAGAGCCGCGCCCGGCTCCGGAGTTCGAGATCGCGCTGCTGAACGAAGATGGCACGGTGTCGCTCGACGAGCTCGAGGGCAAGACGGTCGTGCTCAACTTCTGGGCCTCGTGGTGCGGGCCCTGCCGGGATGAGATGCCGGCGTTGCAGGCGAGCTGGGAGGAGCATCAGGGGGACGACGTCGTCTTCGTCGGGGTGGGGGCCAAGAACGACAAGCAAGACGAAGCCGAGGCGTTCGTCGAGGAGTACGACATCACCTATCCGATCGGGCGCGACACCGAGGGTGGCGACAACCTCTCGGGCCAGATCGAGAAGGACTACGGCATCTTCGGCTACCCGGCGACCTTTTTCATCACGCCGGACGGGATGATCAACCAGATCGTCTTCAGCCCGATCGACACCGACGAACTGGAGACCTACATCGCCAATGCGTCGGACTGATCGCAGTCTGTCGCCACCATCCCGATGGGCCCTTCCCTCCGTGGGTGGGTTCGTCGATGGCCGTGACGTCCGATTCCCGAGGCCGGGAACCATCGCCGGCCGTAGGCCCGGATGCGCTATCTCATCTTTACCCACATCGTTCACGACACCTGGATCCCCCATGATGCGGGGCCATGCCCATGGACTGACGGGGTTGGTCCGTGCGACGCCGGGGTCTGGCGGTGGCC
>CBFGRG010000384.1:0-3922 GCA_965651105.1 uncultured bacterium
GATCAATGGGTGCCGCCCTGCGGGCGGCCGGGAGGAGGCTAGCTCCTCCCCTGCGACAGACCGACACGGGGTCGGTCCCTGCCAAGGAGGGGACAAGCCCCTCCCGTACGCGTGGATGCGCGCGCTTTGCTCACGCCGGGGTATATCTCGGACCCCGCCCTTACGGCGGACCGCCACGAGGGCGGTCCCTACGGTGTCAGTCGGCGACGGCCGCCAGCTTCGCCTCGCGAGCGGCGCGGGCGACGTCGAGCGTGTAATCGACGATCTTCGCGGGGATATTGACCCCGGTGGTGTCGATACTGTTGCGGAACTCCATTGTGTAGTTGACCTCGTTGACCTGGAGGCCCTCCGGCGTCTCGAATAGATCGACGGCGACAACCCCGCCGCCGACCGCCTCGGCCGCGGCGCGTGACATCGCGTCGAGCTCCGGCGTGACCGGGCAGTTGCTTGCGGTCGCGCCCCGGGCGGTGTTGGTGATCCAGTGGGGCGAGTCGCGGTAGATGGCGCAGATCGTCTCATCACCAACGACGAACGAGCGGATGTCGCGCCCCTGCTTCTCGACATACTCCTGGATGTAGAACGCGCCGTGGTGGAACGACCCGAGCGTGACCTTGTGCTCCAGCAGCGCCTCGGCGGCGTCGCGGTCGTTGACCTTGGAGAGCAGCCGCCCCCAGGAGCCGATCGCCGGCTTCAGCACAACGGGGTAGCCAAGATCCTCGATCGCCTCCAGCGCCGACTCGGGCGTGTAGGCGATGCGGGTGCGCGGAACGGGCACGCCAGCCTTCGCCAGCGCGGCGGTGGTGAGCAGCTTGTCGCCGCAGGTGTTGGCGACCTCGAAGGTGTTGACCGTCGGGACGCCCCAGTTGTTGAGCACCTTCAGCGTGTATTCGGCACGGAGGTGGTTGATGGCGCGCTCCAGCACGACATCGACGCCGGCGATGGGATCGTCGAAATCGAGCACGAGCTGGCGATCGTCGAAGCGGATGACCTCGACGTTGTCGCGGGTCGCAAGCTCGGCGAGGAGGAGTTTTTCCTCGACGCGCACGCGCGACATCAGTACGCCGACGATGATGGGGGCGGATTCGTTGCGTTCCTGCATGCGGGGCGATCCTCTTCTCGTACGGGCCGATCTTGTGCCGGATCCGGTAGGCCCACTCCTCCGTGGGTGGGCTCGTTCGATGACGCCGGCCACAATTCCCCGGGTACAAGACCCGGGGCTACCGGGATTGTGCTGGTTCCAGCGCTCGGTAAGTGACTGCCATCGCGATTGCGCTTCGCTCAGAGTGACGGCACGTTGTGCCGCCCGCTCCCCCTACGCGATGGCGGGCTGGGGTTTGCGCTCGTGCGCCTCGCGGGCGATACGCATGGCTTCCTCGACGATCAGGCCGGCAATATCGCGATCGGTGGTCGTCATCAGGCCCTTGAACTCGCCACCGGTGTTGATCTCGATCACCTTCAGGCCCTGATCGGTCTCGATCAGGTCGACCCCGGCCAGCCGCGCGCCGACCGCCTTGCACGCCGTCAGCGCGAGCTCCTCGATCTCCGGCGTCACCGGGCACGGCACCGAAACGGCGCCCTTGGCGGCGTTGGTGATCCAGTGGTCCGAGGTCCGGTAGGACGCCGCGACGATCTCCTCGCCGATGACGTAGGCGCGAATGTCGCGGCCCGGCTTCTCGATGAACTCCTGAACGTAGAAGATCTCGTGATGGAAGCTGCCGTGCTCGGCCTTCTGGGCGATGATCGCGCGCGCCTGATCCGGACCGTTCGCCTTGGCCAGCAACCGCCCCCACGAGCCGGTCACCGGTTTCAGCACGGCCGGGTAGCCGAGCGCCTCGCAGGCCTCGATCGCCGATTTCTCGGAATAGGCAACGTAGGTTTTCGGCGAGGGGATGCCGGCCGCCTCCAGCACCATGCTGGCGCGCGCCTTGTCGTCACAGATCGTGACGGCATCGGCGGAGTTCAACGTCGGGATGCCCCAGCGCGCCATCGCGTGCAGCGTGTAGCCAGCGCGGGAATGGACGACGCTGCGGTCGAGCAGCACGTCGATGTCGATGCCGCTCTCGACGGCGGTCGGCGCGGAGAGATTGAGCGCCAGCTCGCGGTCGAAAAGTGGCACGACGTCGATGCCGCGCGCCCGGGCGGCCGCAAGGATGAGCTTCTCTTCCTGCCGGAGGTACGAGACGAGGATGCCGAGGCGAGGCGCCCGGTCTCCGAATACGGTCATGCCGCGCTCCCTTGCTTCGGCGTCGAAAGACTCACGAGCACGTCGCGGAGGACGTCGATGGCGAGCAGGTACTCGGCCAGCTCGATGCGCTCGTCAGGCGTGTGATCCAGGGCCGAGTCGCCCGGGCCGTAGGCGACGATCGGGCAGCCCCATACCGGTCCGACGACGTTCATGTCCGACGTGCCGAGCTTGACCTTGAAGCCCGGCTTGCCGCCGGAGCCGCGGATCGCCCGCAGGAATGGCGGGATCAGCGCTGACCGCTTCGAGGTTCGGTACCCTTCCTGGATACCGTCGATCTGAATCTCGCCCGGACCGGCCAGCTCGCGGATGCGACCGAGCAGTCGCTGCACGTCGATATCCGGCGGCAGCCGCAGGCCGATCGAGAGCGTTGCGACATCGGTCAGACCGTCGCCGTGGGTGTTGAACGACCGCAGTCCGGGGCCGATCGAGCCGAAGCTCGTAGTCGCTTCAGCGTTCCAGGCTGCAACTTCGGCAAGCACCGCGTTCCAGAACTGGACGGCGATCTCGGCGACCGACTCGCCCGGCCCGGCGGTGTGCCGGGTCGATTGCTCCAGCCGGTAGATCAGCGACATCGAGCCACGGTACCCGAGGCAGACGCTATCCCAGCCGCTGGGCTCGCCAATGATGCAGAAATCCGGCGCGTCCCACGTCGCGACCTCATTGGCTCCGGGCGAGCCGATCACTTCCTCGCCGGTCGCGCCGACGACCGTGACGCGGCACTTCAGGTCGTCCGCCGCGGCCGAGGCGGCGGCGACGAATGTCGCCAACGGCCCCTTGGCGTCGACCGAGCCGCGCCCCCAGAGGACGCCGTCGTCGATCCGGACCGGGATGCGTCCCGGCACGGTGTCAATGTGCCCGAGCAGCACGATATGCCGGTCGCCGTCGCCGATCGTCCCGACCGCGCTGCCGGCGCGCGATTCCTGCAACCGAAATCCGCGCGCCGCCATCTGCGAGCGCAGGTAGGAGACGGCTGGCCCCTCCTGATGGGAGAGACTTTCGATGCCGACCAACCCGCGCAACAGCTCGATATCGGCCGCGGCGCGTGGCGTGGCGTGGTCCACCTCAGGCAGAGAGCGAGACGCCAACAACGCCATCGCGCACCTGCACTTCCCACCCCTGATGCGCCATCGCCACCGGGACATTCTCGATTCGGCTCGATCCAGCCATCACCGGCGTCTTCGCCGCGACCAGATCGGCCAGCGCCTGCCCGACGGTGCGGTCGCCGGTGAGTCGCGCGGCGCGGAAATCCGCGACCGCGGCCACATCCCAGACGACGAGCTGGCCGTCGACCTCGGCGACATCGACCGTGATCGCCGTCGCGCCGAGCGCTTTGGCCGCGTCGATCGCGAGCGACTGGGCAGCCTCACCTTCCAGCGTTCCCTCTGTCGCGACGACGGCGTCACCGACGACATGATGGCGGCCACGCTGGTCACCCGACGGGGCGCCGCCCTGCAACAGGACGATCGCCTCACCATGCGTGCCGAGCACCACGCGATGCTCGATCACCGCCTCGGCGGTGTCATGATCCAGCAACGTGGTCGCGGCGGCGCCGGCCTGCTGTGGCAGCAGTGTCGCCGGGTACCCGAGCCGGGCGGCGGCATCGAGCGCCGACGCCTCGGACATGGCGATGAAGGCCAGCGGGCGCGAGACGCCCGCCTGGGCCAGCGCGGTGGCGAC
>CBFGRG010000385.1:0-3918 GCA_965651105.1 uncultured bacterium
CCGCGACGGTGACGCGGATACAGCCGGAGCCGAGGTGCTCGCCGTCGCCGCGGGCGAGGTCGTCTATGCCGACTTCGACTATCCCGGTCGGGTGGTCATCATTCGGCACGCGCCCGATCTCTACTCGATGTACGGCCACCTGGATTACGTGCTGGACGTCGCTGTCGGCCAGCAGGTGATGGCCGGCCAGGTGATCGGTCGCGTGCTGGCGGGTTCCGGTTGGGCGTCGGCGAATCACCTGCACTTCGAGATGCGCGCCTTTTTCATCGAAGATGCGATCAACGGCACCGCGCCGCAGCACGGCGTGCATTGCGGCTACCAATGCCCGCCGGGCCCGGGGTACTGGCCGATCGGTGCCGAGCACCCCAGCCAGCTTGGGTGGCGCAACCCGATGCACGAGATTCACCAGCGCATGGCCGAGACGGATCCACTCCCCGAAGTGGTCGTGACGAGCGGCGCTGACGGCGCAACGGTGTTGGTCCGCGAGGCGCCAGGCGATATCGGAGAGGCGACCGGTGAGGTCACGCTCCGTGCTGGCGATCGCTTTCGCCTGCTGAGGATCGATCCGGGGGACCCCGCCTCGCTGGAAACCAGCGCGCTCGGATACGGGGTTTGGTACCAGGTCGAGATCGACCCGGACGTCGCCGGTTGGGTGCAGGCGTGGGTTGCCGACGACACCTGGGTCGGACAGGACGGCCGTCCGTCCGCCGTTCGGCCTCTGCTCGTGCCGGTCACATCCAGGCTTTGATTTCTTTGAGAGTGCTTGAGCGCCCGCATTTGGCCATTCGGGGGTGGCGGCGACTTGGCGGCGCAGCCAGCGTCATGGGAGACGGGTAGGAAGCCGCCAATGTCGCCTGGCGTTCCCCGCCATGCTGGGACGAAGGCGACATTGCCCGCTGCGGACCGTGGTTTCCCCGAAAGCAGGATGCGCGGGCAAGTCGCCGCTACCGTTCCTGCAAGAACCCCGCCTGCGTTGTGGTGCGTGATTGCGGCATCGTCAGGCGGCGCAGCGAGTCGAGCGCGAGCGTTAGCGCCTCGTGCTTCGAGGCCCCTTGCCGGATGTACTCCCACGCCGTGTAAAGCAGGGTCCAGAGGAGCTGTTGCAGCCATGCGTTCGGGACGGCCGGGTCGATCGACCCTTCCCGGTGACCCCGCTCGATCAACGCTGTGACGCAGGGATCCAGCTGGGCGTCGAACGCGGTGGTGTCGTCGCACTCGCGCGTGCTGTCGAGATAGACCCACGTGATCGTGTCCCAGAGATCGAAGTATTCGTGACAGAGGCGCACCAGCGCATCTACCGCCGGTCCGTCCTCGAGACGCGCACGGGCGGTAGCGGCGGCGATTTCCTCATCGGCGTACCGGCGCAGCGCGTCGACCAGGTCGTTCCGCTCCGGGAAATAGCGGTGCAGCGTGCTTCGCGCCACGCCGGCGGAATCGGCGATTTCGCCGAGCGCGGCCGCCTGGTTCTGGGAGAGCACGCGGGCTGCTGCCTTCAGGATGGCGTTTCGCGTGCGTATTCGTGCCGGTGAGTCCGGTGTGGCTCGACCCTGTTCCATGGTCACGATTGTACAATGACGCCCTGCTATGGGATAGTCGCTACCTCAAATGGTACACTGGTGTCCCATTATGGGTCTCAGGTGGTTCAGTCATCGTGGCGGAGCGGCGAATGGAACAACAGCCGAGTCGAATGAAAATCCTGTGGTCCTTCGGGAGACCGCATCTGCGAACCCTTGCGTTTGGGCTGGCGCTCGCATTGATCGGGTCGGCGACGGCGCTCGCCAGCCCCATGGTGACCAAGTGGGTGCTCGACTCGCTCGAAGGCCCCGGCTCGCTGACCGGGCCGATCGTGGCGCTGGTCGCGCTGCTGATCGTCGGGTCGGCGATCAGCTTCTGGCAGTGGATCCTGCTCGGGACGCTGGCGGAGCGCATCGTGCTCGGCGCGCGCTCCGGCATGGTCCAGCGCTACCTCGGCGCGCGGGTCGGTGACATCACCAGCCGCCCGACCGGCGAGCTCGTCACCCGCGTCACGTCGGATTCGGTGTTGCTGCGGGAGGCGGCGTCATCGTCGATCGTCGGCCTGATCAACGGCGCGATCATGCTCATCGGGTCGTTGATCCTGATGGGCGTGCTCGATTTGCCGCTGCTCGGCACGACGATGATCGCTGTCGCGATCGTGGTCGCGCTGTTCGTGGTGCTGATGCCTGGCATCGCGAAGGCACAGGAGCAGTCGCAGGAGGCAGTCGGCCGCCTCGGCGGTACCCTCGAAAGCGCGCTCCGGGCGATCCGCACGGTGAAGGCGAGCCGGGCGGAGCAGCGGCAGGCCGAGCGCGTGCTGGCGGCGGCTGAGGAATCCGCAGACTTCAGCATTCGGGCGGTCCGCCGCTCGGCGATGGCGTGGGTGATCGCCTGGTCGGGCGTCCAGCTGGCGATCATCGTGATCCTCGGCGTCGGCGCGTGGCGGGTCTCTGAAGGCGAGCTCGCGGTGTCGAGCCTGATTGCGTTCCTGCTCTACGCGTTCGGCCTGATGGGGCCGATCATGGAAATCAGCCAGAACCTCACCACGATGCAGTCCGGACTCGCCGCCGCAGGGCGTATCCGGGAGGTCGAGGCGATCCGCCTGGAGGCCGATGCCGCCCGCACGCCGGATCCGGTCGACTGGGCGTCACATGACCCGGCGGACGGGCCGATCCTCGCGTTCCGGAACGTCACGGCGACCTACGACCCGGAGCTGGAGCCCGCCGTGCGCGATGTTTCGTTCGATATCCCGCGCCAGGGACATGTCGCGATTGTCGGGCCGTCCGGAGCAGGAAAGACAACGACGTTCTCGCTGATCCTGCGCTTCATCGAGCCGGACACGGGCGAGATCCTGCTCGATGGCCAGCCCTACTCGACGTTGACTCACCACCAAATCCGCGAGCAGCTCGCCTATGTGGAGCAGGAGACACCGGTGGTGCCCGGCACGATTCGCGAGAACCTGCAGGTGACCCACCCGGACGCCACCGAGGCCGAGATGTGGGACGCGCTGCGGGAAGTTCGGCTCGACGAAAAGGTCGCAACGCTCCCGGACGGCCTCGACACGTCGTTGACCTCGACCGACCTCTCGGGCGGCCAGCGGCAGCGTGTCGCCCTCGCTCGGGCGATCATCCGGACGCCCGCGATCCTGCTGCTGGACGAGGCGACGGCGCAGGTCGATGGCATCACCGAGGCGGCGATCCAGCGGGTGATCCGCGACCGATCGTCACGGGGCGCCGTCATCACCATCGCCCACCGGCTGTCGACGGTGATCGACGCCGATCGCATCATCGTGATGGAAGACGGGCGGATTCGCGCGCAGGGGCCGCACGACGAGCTGCTCGCCACCGATGCCCTCTATCGCGAGCTGGTCGAAGCCCTTCGCATCGCCGAGCGCCAGGACGAGCTCGTTCCGGCCGAAGCGTGACCCGCGCTTCGGGTCATCGTCGCCAGGGATTGACAGGCCCGCCCACGGAAGGGAGGGCAATTGCGCGTAGGCGCCCACGAACGCCACCCGCAGCCGGAGGCGTAGGGGACGCCATTGCCCGCGAGGGGCGTTGGGCCCCAGCGCGACGGTGAGCTCGGGCAAAGCCTGACCTGAGCCGGTCGACGGCACCTCCCCGACACCTTCGTGAGGAGTCCGGGCTGGCTTACCCGGGCACCTCGGCCCGGGTCTACGGACCCTCAGCATCGCTATCGATAGTTGCAGTGTCCACGAACGGGCGACTTGCCAGCGAGGTGCGCTTGATCACGATTCCCCGATGACCAGACCGGCCGGAACAGCACGATCTCGCCCGTGCCGGGCACCTTGCGGTGGACGCGCCACAGGAAATCGTGCGCGAGCGCCTCCTCGGTCGGCACCATGAAGGACTCGACGCGCACGCCCTGCGCGTTGGAGCAATCGAG
>CBFGRG010000386.1:0-3888 GCA_965651105.1 uncultured bacterium
TTTGGTATTGGGCCTGTCGGGGACCGCGCAGTCGACCGATTCTTTCTCTATTCGTTGGCCCCTGACGCGAACAGGTCCCTGTTGCCCTCGACCGGCACGTCGTCGCGCTCGCCCCACTCATTCCACGATCCGTCGTAGTTCCGGAGATGCTCGATCGGCATGCCGGCCAGGTGCAGCCCGAACAGCACTTGCGTGGCCGTGACTCCACCATTGCAATAGGCCGTGACCGGCTGCTCCAGCGACACGCCAGCCTCGCTCGCTGCCGATCGAATCTCCTCAGGCGACCGCCAGCTTCCTGACTCGCCAATCAGCGACGCCGCCGGCAGGTTGACCGCCCCAGGGATATGCCCGCCGCGGCTGCCGCGTTGGGTCGCGCCCGAGTACATGCCTTCGTCGCGCGCGTCGAGCAGTTGCCGATCGGCGGCGTTGAGTCCCTGGCGCACCTCGTCAAGTGTCGCCCGCAGCTCCGGGCGTTCCTGCGGCGTGAACGTCACCGCTGGCACCTCGGCGACCTCGACGACCACCGGCCGCCCTTCCTGTACCCAGCGCGAGAAGCCACCGTCCAGCACCGCGACCTCGTCGTGCCCGTAGTAGCGCAGCGCCCACCACAGGCGGGTCGCCAGGTGCCCGCCGGTATCGTCGACCACCACCACAGCGCTGTCGTCCCCAACGCCGATGCGCTCCATCGCCGCCGCGAACCGATCGGGCGGTGCGATCTGCGCCTTCACATCTCCATCCGGATCGACGATATCCGTCGTCCAGTCGACGAAGACCGACCCGGGAATGTGTCCCTCCGCGTAGCGTTCCGGCGCTCCGGCGTAGGTCGCCCGCTGTCGGCCACCACCGAGATCCTCGGTCGTCACCGATCCGCGAATGTCGATCACTCTCACGCCGGGATCACCCAGATGCGCCGCCAGCCAGTCCGTCGACACGAGGCTGCCCGGCAATCGTTCGCTGACCATATGCCCCCTTTTCCGCTGAAAACGCGTCCAGTTCAACTCCCGCAAGTGTACTGAACGCCTACCGGCGAATCCCTCTTCAGGCATGGCGCGTGTCGTGCGGGGAACCGGCAGGCACGCCAGGTTCGGGCATGTCCTGGCCACCAGGCTGCTATACTTCAACTATTGAAGTAATGAACGGCGGCTTGCCGGGTCATCCGGACGCCTGACCAATGAGGGACTCAGATGTCAGCTATCGCTACCAACCGCAGCTATGGACGCATGGTCGAGCTCGACCTCCCCTTCGACGAAGCCATTGACGCGACCACCGCCGCCCTCAAGGACCAGGGATTCGGCGTGTTGACGACGATCGAGGTCGACAAGGTTCTCAAGGAAAAGATCGGGGTCGAGCGCGAGCGCTACACCATTCTCGGTGCCTGTAATCCTGGCCTCGCCAATCGTGGACTCGATGCCGACATCGACCTCGGCCTGTTGCTGCCGTGCAACGTCGTGGTCCGCGAAGAGGGAGATCGACGCTACGTCACCTTCGTCGACCCCAAGGCGATGCTGGCTGCCGCCGGCGACACGAGCGACCTCCAGGCGCTGGCGAAGGATGCCGGGCAGAAGCTCGACGCCGCCGCGGACGCGCTGAGCAATCGTTAGGCGACAATACGCTTTGTCACCTTGACACCACCGCGCTCGGGGGCCTATCATCACCAGTGCCGCCGAGTGCGGCATGCGGAAGTGGCTCAGTGGTAGAGCATCTCCTTGCCAAGGAGAAGGTCGCGGGTTCGAATCCCGTCTTCCGCTCCAGAAAACCCATCACAACGGGCACGACGGCCATCCTCAACCAGGTGGCCGTTTCTCGTTCCCATAGCGCGTTTTTCGGACTGCGGCGATACTGGCAGGCATCGACCCATCCGTCATTGTGCCGCCGTCGACCCGATGGCGGCGTCGCGCACGGGGGTGCGCAATGCAAGCGACGACAACAAGCGCGCACGCGAGATTGGCCTCGCGAGTCGGCTCTACCCTCAACCCCATCTTCCGCAAGGGCATCCTCGTCGCCACCAACAACCAGCTGGTTTCCGCCGGCGTACGCCGCTACGGCATGCGGCTCGGCGCCGCCCGTTTCGTCGCGGGAGAGTCGCTCGACGAGGCCGTCCCGGTCCTTCGACGGCTCAACGAAGCCGGGCTCCGTACCAACACCACCCTGCTTGGCGAGCATGTCGACTCCATCGAAACAGCCCGGGCGGTGGTCGAATCCTACGAAGAAATCCTCGATCGCATCGCGGCGGAAGGGCTCACCACCAACGTCGCCCTGAAGCTGACCCACCTCGGGCTCGATATCGGGCAGGACATCGCGTTCGACAACGTGAGCTCGATCGCGCGGCACGCGGCACGACACGGCAACTTCGTTCGGATCGACATGGAGGAATCGTCCCGTGTCGACGCGACCCTGGCGACCTATCGCCGCCTGCGGGACGGAGGCATCGACAACGTCGGCACCGTGTTGCAGTCCTGCCTGTACCGGTCGGAGCAGGACCTCGAAGCGCTGCTGCCGCTCGCGCCGAACCTGCGCCTGGTGAAGGGCGCCTACCTCGAACCCGCAACCGTCGCCTACCCGAAGAAAACCGACGTCGACGACGCCTACATCGCCCTCGCGGAGCGAGCCCTGCAGGGAGACGGGTTCACGGCCATCGCCACCCACGACGAGCGCATCATCGACCATATGATCGCGTTCACCGAACGGCAGGGCATCGATCGCGATCGCTTCGAGTTCCAGATGCTCTACGGCATCAAATCGCCATTGCAGCGCGACCTCGCGGCGCGCGGCTACCGCGTGCTGGTCGCGACGCCGTTCGGGCCGGACTGGTACGCCTACCTCATGCGACGGCTCGCCGAGCGGCCGGCAAACCTCGGTTTCATCCTGCGCAATGCCATCCGTCGGTGAATCGCGTCGTCGCGGTGCCCCTGACGACCGATTCCGACTCGTGGCATCGTATGCTTGCAGCGCGACGCACGCGGGCGTGGCGGAAAGGCAGACGCTACGGTCTTAAACACCGTTGGGGCAACCCGTGCGGGTTCGAATCCCGCCGCCCGCACCCTGAAATCACTGCGCTGTCCAGGAATCCACCCGAATCGTCAGCTTGTATCGCTCCTTGCCATGCTCCTGTGGGTCCATGTCGGCCCCGGTATACTTGCGCGCCAGCCGGTTGACGAACGTCAGGTCACGGTACAGCTCGAACGCCTCAACCTCGCCCCGCAGCTCGATGTATCGCATCGGATTGCTCGGGTCGGCGAACGAGATCGCCAAGCGAGGATCGCGCCGCAGGTTGCGGTACTTCACGGTCGTCGCCTTCACGCTCAACAACACGTGCTCCCCGTCCCAAAGAAACCAGACCGGGTTCACCTGCGGCCGCCCATCACTGCCGAGCGTGGCGAGGTGACCGAGCGTCGTACTCTCCAGAATGTCCTGATAATCTGCTGGCACCGGCCCCTTTGGCATCGTGTCTACCCCCGTGGTCATGTCGTCGGCAGCACTCCGGGCCTGCATCGCAATGGAAAGCGACTACCTGCCCCCTCCATGCTCGAAAGGAATGCCTGGTCATCGCCGCGCTCGTTGCAAGGCCCACCTGGCTCCTCTGTCTATTCAAGATCACGTCTCGCGGCGACTCAGCATGGTCACGCCAAACGCCCAAAACGAGGCGCTGGCGACGATACCGACTGCTACCGGTCGCCAGATGTCGTGCCCGCCGCCCGGCAGGAACGCCTCGGAGAATCCCGCTCCCAGCCGGGTTGGCAGCCACGACGGCAGGATTGAGAAACCGCCGAGGACAACCAGCACCAGGATGACCCCGATCGTCCCCCCTGCTACGCCGAGGACGCTGCGCTGTACCCCCGCAACTCCGACGGTCAGGGAAATCACGAAACCGAACCACAATGCCATCAG
>CBFGRG010000387.1:0-3883 GCA_965651105.1 uncultured bacterium
GATTCGGTATGATATCAGAAACGGAAAACAGGCCGGGGCGACAATGCCCCGGCCTGTTTCTCGTTCGGTGTGCGTGGCGTTGGGGGAGGGCTACTCCTCCTCGCCCGACTCCTCGTCGCCTTCGGCAGCCTCGGCGTCTTCCTCGCCCTCGACGACTTCGCCTTCGACCTCCTCGGCTTCCGGCTCTTCCTCAACCGCCTCGGCCACGACCGTCGCGATCGTTTCCTCGGGATCGGTAATGAGCTCGACACCGTCCGGCATCATCAGCTCGCCGACACGGACGTGGTCGCCGACTTCGGTCAGCGTGGAGATATCCGCTTCGACCTGGTGCGGCAGGTCCATCGGTAGCGCCTCGACCTCGACCTCGGTGTAGATCGTGTTGAGGATGCCCGCCATATCCGGACTTGCGTTGACCAGCACCACCGGCACGGACGCACGCAGCTTGACGCGCAGGTTCGGTGCGAAGAAGTCGATATGCAGCGGATCCTGGCGAACCGGATCGACCTGCACCTCGCGGATCAGTACGGTTTCTTCACCGCCGTCCCACTGCAGCTTGAAAATGGTAGAGTGACCGTGCTGCATGTAGAACTTTTCGAATCCGAGACGCTCGACCGACACGGAGATGGTGTTGTCGATGACCGGTCCGTAGACAACGCCAGGAACCAGGCCCTCGCGACGTAGTCGCTTGACCTTCTTGCCGTGGACGGTCCGTGGCTCGGCCATCAGAATCAGCTCATCCGCCATGAGATGGTGACTCCTACTTCCAGAAAAACCGGGATCGCGGTCATCGTTCGCGGTGACGTCGCGTCGATGAGCAACCGTATGTCACGATGACACACAAGGGCGAATGCTACCACAACTCCGCCGTGCGGCATCCAGCATGATGCGTGCGCGGTGCGGTCGCCTTGACGCGGTTGCGCGGAGAAACGTACGATACGGGCGATTTCCACTCGTGGCCGAGGCAACGACGCCTCAGACGCCCGTCGCCGAGGACGGAGCCGCAGGGTGCCGCCCTGCACCAGGGAACATTTGGCAGACCCGGCATGCGCGAACAGGTGAACGCCGGTACGCGTTTGCCGCCCTGACGGGAGCATCGCGACCGTTCGCGGGCCTACCCTGATGAGGAGTTGGTTGTGGGGCGATACCTCATTCGACGCGGATTGATCTCGATCGTTACCCTGTTCGCGATCAGCGTCATTATTTACGGCGTCATCTACCTTGCACCGGGCGATCCGCTCGCCCAGCTCGCGACCAATCCCAACGTGCCCCCGGAGGTGCGCGAGCGGATCCGCAAGTCGTATGGGCTTGATGACCCCTTCTATATCCAGTATTTCAAGTGGGCCGAGGCCTACTTCCTCCACTTCGACTGGGGCCGGTCATTCACCGCGCGTGTGCCGGTGCGTGAGTACCTGCTCGATCGCATCCCGGTCACGCTGTGGATCAGCGGCACCGCCTACCTGCTCGGCATTTGCATCGCGATTCCGGTCGGCGTGCTTTCGGCGATCAAGCAGTACAGCTGGTTCGACAACGTCGCCACCACGTTCGCCTTCATCGGCTTCAGCATCCCGACCTTTTTCTCCGGCCTCGTGCTGATCATCATCTTCAGCGTGAAGCTCGACTGGTTGCCCTTCGTCTACTCCAGCCAGGATTCGATCTGGGCAACGGTCAAACAGTCGATCATGCCGATCACGGTATTATCGCTGTTCACCTCTGCCCAGCTCACCCGTTTCGTGCGCGCTTCCATGCTGGAAACGATCAACCAGGACTACATCCGTACCGCTCGCGCCAAGGGACTCAGGGAGCGCGGCGTGGTCGTGCTTCACGCCATGCGCAACGCGATGATTCCGGTTGTGACGATCATCGCGCTGCAGCTGCCGACCGTTGTTGGTGGTGCGGTGATCACCGAGCAGATCTTCCGCATTCCCGGCATCGGCCGCGCCCTGATCGATTCGATCCTGAGCAAGGATGTCCCGGTGATCATGGCGATCACGTTCGGCGTCTCGATCCTCGTCGTCCTCTTCAACGTCCTGGTCGATGTCCTGTACGCGATGCTCGATCCTCGCATCAAGTACGACTAGACCGCCGGTCGAGATCGCAACGGAGACACCAGATGGCACGTGAAGAGAATGCAACCACCACCTCGAGGACGAAGCAGGCGGTCCTCGCCGATGCCGCGGACGAGCCGCGCGAAGCCGGCGGGCTCGGTCGGGTACGGCCGCAGCGTACGCTCTGGGGGAACGCCTGGCGACAGTTCCGCAAGCACCGGCTGGCGATGGCGGGGCTGTGCGTGCTGACCTTCTTCATTTTGGCGGTGATCATCGGTCCGCTGGTCTACGACGAGAAGGTGAACGACCCGTTCGCCTACACGGCCAGCATGGGACCGTCGGCAGCGCACATCATGGGGACCGACTCGCTCGGTCAGGACGTGCTCGCGCGGATCTTCTACGGCGGCCGCATCTCGCTCGCAGTCGGGCTCGTCGCGGCGCTGGTGGCGATCACGATCGGCACCGCGATCGGCGCCATCGCCGGCTTTTTCGGCGGCATGGCGGACAGCCTTCTCATGCGGTTCACCGATATGTTCATCAGCCTGCCGCAGCTGCCGCTGCTGCTGCTCATCACCTTCCTGTTCAAGCAGGCGATGGTGGACTTTTTCGACGATAAATTCAACGCCGGCAATCTCGGGGTATTCGTCCTCATCGTCGGCGTGATCGGTCTGCTGGCATGGATGCCGACCGCCCGCCTGGTTCGCGCGAGCTTCCTCTCGGTCAAGGAGAAGGAGTTTGTCGAAGCGGCCACCTCGATCGGCGCGAACCGGAGCAGCCTGATCTTCAAGCACATCCTGCCGAACGTGCTCAGCCCGATCATCGTCGCGGCCACGCTCGAGGTCGGCGCGGCGATCATCACCGAATCGTCGCTGTCGTTCCTCGGTCTCGGGTTCCCGTCGGACGTGCCGACCTGGGGCCAGATGCTCTTCCAGGCCAAGGACTACCTGAGCCTGAACATGTGGGAGGCGATCTTCCCCGGCACGATGATCTTCCTGACGGTGCTGGCGATCAATTACATGGGCGACGGTCTCCGTGATGCGCTCGACCCGCGCAAGACCAGCTGACCGCGTCTTTCCGATAGACTCGTACGGGAGGGGCTTGTTCCCTTTCTTGAAGGGCGGCCACAAGGGCCGCCCGTACGCTTTTCGAGGAGTACGCGCTATGACGGTTCCACCGGACACGGAACGAGGCTCGTTCATCTGGAACGACAGCGGGCGCTTCGTCGAGGTGCATCCGGTGATGACAGGGTGGCTGGTCGTCTGGGGGCACTACGAGGACCTCGGCAATATTCGGGTTGACGAGGGCAACGCGACTTACCCATCGCTGGCCGGAGCGCGCCGCCGGGTGGCCGACGCGGCGCTGGAGCTGACCCGCAGCCCGCAGGCCGCGAGCGACGCGACGAAGCTGTTCGATTTCCACGAGTTTCCGCCCCACCACGCCGACATCCCCGCGCCGCTGTAGACCCGGATTTTGATATTCCGGGTGGGTTGTGGGAGGCGATGATCGGCGCCCGCCACCGCGGGAACTGGTGGCCCCGGGCCTCCGTGCCCGGGCTCGTTTGGCGGTAACGACGCGCCCGCCCACGGTGGGGTGGGCCCACCCGATCGACGGCGGGTTCTCGACAACTCCTGATCCATCAGGACGAACCCGGATAGCAGCATCTCCTCTATCCCCACATTGTGAGGGCCTGGAGGAGGGGACGTGCCTTTGCCAGGCTCAGGCCAGCCTCTGAACGCGCGCCGCCGCCAGGCATCGCGTGTCATCCTGAGCGCAGGTGCACAGCACCGGAGCCGAAGGATCTCTGACGCTCGGGACAGGCTATCCGGCACGCCAGAGAT
>CBFGRG010000388.1:0-3879 GCA_965651105.1 uncultured bacterium
GGCTCGTTGCGTCTCCCCTGGTCGCCCGGCCGCGGGGAGGCAATCCCGGCGGGTCACACGCAATCGGGATAACGATGTGCGGCATGTCCGGTGGCGCCTGGGCGGCTGCACCATTTGCGCATTCATCCTGCCCCGCGCCGAAATCATGCATCTGCGCGATGTCCTCCACTCCCTCCTCCCCTACCCTTGAACCCAGCTCGGGATCCCAAAATCGACCTCGCACCGCGCGATGCCGTCCATTCGCACCAGCGCGGCCGCCGTGGCCGCGCCGCATCAGGATTCGGAGGCAGCAATGACCGCACGACCCTAACGCCCCGCCACCTCCCTGAATCGCCGCGCCCTCGTGCAGGGCACCATGACCATCGCCGCCGGCATCGCGTTGGGCGCCACGCCGTTCCGCGACGCGACCGCCCAACCGATCCTCGGAACCGGCAAGCCAGCCGGGTACACCAACGGCAGTGCGCTGGTCAGCGTTGATACGCTGCGAGCCATGCAAATCGTCGACAACGACCTGGTGCTCGTCAACGTCCTGCTGCCCGACGCCACCGATCTGGCCTACATCCCCGGTTCCATCGCGCTCGTCATCCCGGAGCTCGGGGTGGTCGACACCTCGGATGCGTCGATCGAGGAGTGGCACCAGGCCATCCAGGTGCGCCTGGGCGAGCTGGGCATCACGCCGGAGAGCACCGTCGTCGCCTACGACAACGACACGCTCTTTTCGGCCCGGCTCTGGTGGGTTCTCCACTACCTCGGACACGAGAACGTGCATGTGCTGGATGGAGGTATCAGCGCGTGGCAGGCGGCCGGCCAGGACGTCGTGATGGAAGCCATGGAGCCGGCGGCCGCCGACCCGTATCCCGGGACGCCGAACGGCGACCTGCTCGCGCAGAAGGACGAGATCCTGGCCGCGATCGAGGCCGGCGACAGCGTGATGCTCGACGCGCGAGTGCTGGAGGAGTACGCCGAGGGGCATATCCCCGGCGCGGTCAACCTGAACTTCCCGCTCAACGCCACGACGGAGTCGCCGAAGATGTACAAGCCGGCCGAGGAGCTGCTGGCGATGTACGAAGAGATCGGCGTCACGCCGGACCGGCACATCGTCTCCTACTGCGCGACGGGTGTGCGCTCGGCCGTGACCGCGTTCGCGCTGCACCTGATCGGCTTCGAGAACGTCGCACTTTACACCGGCTCCTGGGCAGAATGGGGCGAGGATCCCGATGCCCCGGTGACCACCGGTGAGGAGCCGTAGCGCCGGCGCGCGAAGCGGTTCGGTGCTCCAGGCGGATTGAACCCCAAACACGAGAGAACCCGCGCTCATGTGGCGCCGACCCCGGCCTGATCACGTTGGGCCGGGGTCGCGCTGTGTGATAGGCTGGCAGCAGGAAGATGGAGAATATTTATGTTCACGTAGCGCCGGCCACCTGTCCCCGCTGCGGGGGAATTGCCGATGCCGTTCCCGACGAGTCGCACCAGCCCGATCCTGATCGAGCGCGAAGCGAATCTCGCCGTGCTCAACGAGCTGGCCAGCCGCGCGGCTGCCGGGCACTGCCAGATGGCGCTGCTCACCGGCGAGGCCGGCATCGGCAAGAGCCGCATCGCCCGCGAGATCGCGCGGCGGTGTCAGGCACGCGGGTTCGACACGCTCATCGGCAAGTGCTCCGAGCGCGACCTCGACTTCCCCTTCGCACCGTTCGTCGACGCCCTCCGCCAGCGGATCGCCACCAACGGCGCAGATCCGCCCGCCTTTCTCGGCCCCGAAGCGCACGGTCTTGCCGAGCTGCTCCCGGAACACAGGGAGCTGGGGCTCTCTCAGCCAGACACCCCCGTGGCGGAGAATTCCCCCGAGCACGGCAAACGGCGCCTCTTCGAGAACCTCGCCTCACTCCTCCGACGGCTCGCCGAGGCGCGGCCCCTGCTGTTGCTGCTGGAGGACCTCCACTGGTCCGATCCCACCAGCGTACAGCTGCTGGAGCTGCTTCCGCGCCGCCTGGAGCGGTCGCCGTTGCTCATCCTCGGCACCTGCCGCGACGACGAGGCCAGCCAGGACGTGATCCGCAGCCTGATCACGCTCCAGCGCGAGCGAACGTCCCGGATCATCTCGCTGGCGCCACTCACCGAGCCAGGCACCTGCGCGATGCTCGAGGCGATATTGTCGGAACCCCCACCCCGGCACCTGGTGACATCGCTTCATGACCGCACCGGTGGCAATCCCTTCCTGATCGAGGAGCTGCTGGCGCTGGCGCCGGAGGCGGGTCCGTGGCCCCGTTCCGGCATCCTGGTGCCGGCAACGGTGCGCGAGGTAGTGGCGCGGCAGGTTGACGGGCTCGACGACGACGCGATGCGGATCGCCGAGCTCACGGCGATCATCGGCGAGCGGGTCGACCTGGACCTCCTGCTGGCGGTCAGCGGCATGAAACGCGAGACCTTCACGACCGCGTTGCGCCACCTCATCGAGCGACGGGTCCTCGTCGAGACCCGGGACAGCGTCGATCCGATGATCGCCTTTCGCCATGCCCTCACCCGCGACGCCATGCTGGAGCTGCTGCTCGGGCCGGAGCGCCGCGCGCTGCACCTCATCGTGGCCGAAACGATCGAAGCCTCCGGCGACACCTCGCGACGAGGAATCGCCGGTGACCTGGGTTTCCACTTTCATGCCGCCGGGGAGTGGGCCAGGGCGCTCCCTCACGCCACTCGCGCCGGAGAGGCGGCGTGGGAGGTACGGGCCAGCACCGAGGCCTTGCTGCATTTCCGCCGCGCGCTCGACGCCGCGACCGCGCTGGACGACCCCAGCCAGGCCGCCCTGCGCTGCCGCTGCGGGCAGGCGCTCGCTTTGCTCGGCGCGTTCGACGAGGCAGCCCGCGAGCTCGAGACGGCACTGGCGGAAGCCCGGGCCCAGGGTCACGAGGCGGTCGAGCAGGAAGCGCTGTACGCGCTGGCTGGCCTCTACGCCAGCCACGACTACGACACCGCCCACGCCTGGGCAAAGCGGGCGCTGGCATTCGCCCGGGAGCGGCGCGACCGCCCGTGGGAGGCGCGGACGCTCAACCGCCTCGGCAACGTACTCACCAACCTGATGCGGTTTCCCGAGAGCCGGCGGCTGCACGAGGCCGCGCTTGGCATCATCGACGGCCGCACCGACCGCTGGAGCGCCGCCGATACGCTCGATCACATCGGCATGTCGCACTATCTCTCAGGAGACGTTCCAGCGGCGCGGGCCTCGTTCGGCGAGGCCGCGGCGATCTTCATCGAGATCGGCGACGCCGAGCGCGCCGCCTCGGCCCTATCCAGCCGGGGGCTCTACCTTGCCGTCCTGGACGGGGCGTGCCCATCCGACGCGCCCCCGGTGACCTACCGGGCCGACGCCGAGCGCGGGCTTCGCATGAGCCGGGAGATGGGCTGGCGAGCCGGCGAGGCCTACGCCCTCGTCGCTCTGGCAACCGCCAGTCTCGGCAATAGCCAGCTCGCCGAGGCACGAGCGCACGCCGAGGCCGCGCTCGCCATCGCCGCCGACATCGACCATCCGCAGTGGCGCACCATCGCCCTGCTGACGCTCGGACTGCTCGAGGCCAACCTCCTCGACGCCGCCGGGGCGCTGCGCCACCTGACCGAGGCGCGCGAGCTGGCGCAGGCAATCGGCTCGCGGCAGTGGACCGAGCGGCTCAGCGCCTGGATCGCGCGATGCGAGTGGCGGCTCGGACAGCCGGTCGCCCCGCCACCCCTGCCATCCACCACACCTGGGACCATCGGGCAGCGGCGAACGATCCTGACACTGATCGAGCGCGAGCTCGCTGAAGGACGACCAGACGCGGCGGAGCGTCTCGCCGACCAGCTGCTCGCCTCGGGCCTGGCGGCGGAGCCGATGCTGCTGCGAGCCGAGGC
>CBFGRG010000389.1:0-3877 GCA_965651105.1 uncultured bacterium
ATCGAGGCAATAAATAATGGCGTTTTCATACCAGCGGTCTCGCCTGGCCATGTGTTGAGCCCCCTGCCCCTGTGCGGCGGTTTTCGATCAAGTTGGTGGGGCGCGGTCGCTGCGGCGCCGGCTCCCCTCACAACCGGCCATCCCGCACGTGCGGTGCCGCCGGCCAGTCGCCATCGGATCAGATGGACGATGAAGCCGCGCGATCAGCCTGCACCGGGATGGCCGGCCGGCACCGGGTGGGTGATTCGGCAGGGTTCCGGAACGGGTGAGTCCCCAGTAGGCGTCAGTTGTCGTTTTCCTGCTCGGCGGCGATCGACTGCGTTCGCATGTACGCTGCGTAGACCGACTTGCTCAGCACAGTGCGTAATCCACCCTTCTCCATCTGGTAGATCGCCTCGGCGGACGTCCCGCCCGGCGAGGTGACCATGTTTCGCAGCTCGGCAAGGTGCTTGCCCGAGCTGCGCGCGAACGCGACCGAGCCCGATACCGTTTGCAACACGATCTCCTCGGCAAGGTGCCGGGGGAAGCCCATGTGCACGCCGGCGTCGATCAACGCCTCCATCATCAGGAAGACGTAGGTCGGGCCGGTGCCGGAGAGCGCCGTCGCCATGTCGACGTACCGCTCGGTCTCGACCTCGATTTCCTCGCCGAGCGCGCCGAGGACGGTCCGCACCGCCTGGCGCTGCTCGCTGGAGACCGAATCGGTCGCCGCCCAAACCGAAATCCCCTCGCTGATCTGCGCCGGCGTGTTCGGCATCACCCGCACGACAGCGTCGTGACCGATCCCGCGCCGCAGCGTGGCAAGGTTCGCCCCCGCGATGATCGAGATCACCACCTGCCGAGGCGAAAGCTGCCCGTGCATCTGCTCCATCACCGGCCGCAGCACCTGCGGCTTGATGGTCAGCAGCACGAGATCGGCATCGAGCGCCGCCTCGCGATTCGACGCGGTGGTGTGGATACCGTGACGCTCCTCGAGGCGAGCCCGGCGATCCTCACGCGGGTGGCTGGCGACGATCTGCGCCGGCGCGACGATGCCGCGCGCCAGGAGTCCACCGATGATCGACTCCGCCATCACCCCACCACCGACGAACGCCAGCCGCATCGCTCCCAGCGGTGACTCGCTCGCCTCGGTCTTCTTCGATTGCTTTCCTGCCTTGGGCACGCTCGCTCCCTGTCACTTCGCTCGATTCGCCGAATGCCGCCGATACCGTCCCAAACGGCCGCCACCGGGACGGAAATTCGGACCTCCGTCGTGAGGATACGGCATCACACAGTGACCGAGCGGGTTCCCGCTCCGCGTTCCGGAGGGCACATGCCTTCCCCTCCCCGGATCTCATTTCGTGGTCGTGCTATTGGGTATCGGTTCAGCTCAGTGCGGGCTCGGAGCCGGCCGCAGCCACAGGACGCTCGGGCGGCGCTCCCGGTCGGACGACGACTCGGTAGACAAGGGCGCCGGCGCCGATCATGCCCGCGATCAACGTGACCGCCGGCCCGAGCGCGGGGATCAGCCCGATCACCTGCAGGATGATCACGCCCAGGGCCGCGGCCAGCAACGGCCGGTACGGGCGATCTGCCTGGCCGAGGGCGGCCGTCGCCTTCCGGCCAACCCATGTACCCGAAACGATGTACCCCAGCACCCACAGCGCCGGCAAAACCACCAGCAGGGTCACCACACTGAGCGGTATGCCGATGATCGTGACGAAGGCCAGGAACGCGAGGATGGGCAGGCCGACGAAGAGCGCGATGCCTGCCAGGATCGCCTGCAGCGGGCGCCGCCTGAGCAGCTCGCCACTCGCCGTGAGCTGGCCGCCGCCAGCAAGGGCGAACACCAGCGCCGCCACGACCAGCACCAGGGTCACGCCCACCCACATCGCGAACGAAAAGACCGCCCCGACCCAGCCGAAACTGGCGAAATCGTCCTGTTCGGTCAGGTCGCCCATGATGGTCGCGCCGTCGGCGCGGTCAAGGGTGGCGCGAATCAGCGTCACATCTTCGACGGTGGAATTGGCTTCAAGGCGCAGGGTGCCATCGATCATCAGGATGTCACCCTCGACGGTGCCATCAACCGTGGCGTCACCGCTGATCACCATGAGCGTCTCGGTCACCGTGCCGTTCACAACGGCATTGCCATCCACCACGATCACGTTGTCGACCCGCTCGTCCGCAGCGACAGTGATGTCACCACTGACGCGAAGGAACAATCCATCGTCGTCGATGTCGACGGCCTGCGCGGCCGCAAGGCCGGGAAACAGCAGGATCAAAACGAACAGGGAAGGGATGAGCAGCCGGGGTTTCATCGCACTCTCCTTCGTTGAACGCTATGTGTCAGGTCATGGCTCCGTCTGCACTGTACACCACCGGAGTTGCGCACACCTTCGAATCGGAGGCAATGTGCCGAACTGATACGAAGCTGTAACGACCTGAGCCGTACCGATTCGCGGCTGCAATGCCCTGCTGGGTAGGCTTCGGGCACGGTCGACAGCCCTCACGGAGGTTCCACGATGCTTACCCTCCGCAATTCGGCACCGAGCCCGCGCCCCGCCGCCCGCCCGCATGCATTGATCGCGGCGGAGCTGGTGATGGGCCTCATCGCGGTGCCATGCGGCGTGCTGCTCATCGCCAACGGGCTGGGGATGTCCGAGGACGTGCTCGATCGCTCACCGTTCGACACGTTTCTCGTACCGGGCCTCCTGCTCGCGGTCGTGGTCGGTGGCAGCCTGCTCGGAGCCGCGTGGCTCGGATGGCACCGCCACTCGCTCGCCGGCCCCGCTGGCGTCGCCGCCGGGGTCATCCTGCTCGGCTGGATTGTGGTCGAGGCGGCAATGATCAGCGGCGGTCGCGTGCTGCAGGCGATCATCTTCATCTGGGCGCTGGTCATTATCGCCCTCGCGTGGCCGCTCACGGCACGGCAGGCGGCACCATCGACACCCCCGGAAGACGCAGCCTGAACATCCGCCCGACGTCACCGCGGCCCCGGCCAGCTCACGACGCAACAATTTGTAACGGTTTCGATATGCCGGACCGGGGCCATACACGCACCTGCCACGAACGACCCGTCACAATATCGGCAGGAGTTTGGAGGCGCGACCAGCCTCCACATAACCGGCCTAATCCACACCGGGGATCATGAAGAATCACGCAAAGGAGCGCATCATGTACACACGCATTGTGGTTCCGCTCGACGGATCGGATATCGCCGAACAGGCGCTGGCGACCGCAGAAGAACTCGTGCGGTTAACCGGTGCCTCCCTGCACCTGGTGCGGGTCGTCGAATTCCCCTCCAGCTCGTACACCTACGCCTATGGCTCGATGCTCGAGGGTGATGCGATCGTCACACAGCTGGAGGACCAGATCCGCCTCGCCGAAGCGTATCTGGCCGAGGTCGCCCGGCCGATCGCCGAAGGGGGCCTCACCGTCACGACGGAGGTCCGTCACGGCATCGCCAGCCAGGAGCTCATCGAGGCGATGCGCCCCGGCGACCTGTTTGCGATAGCCTCGCACGGGCGCAGCGGTGTCGCGCGGTGGTTCCTCGGTTCCGTCGCCGAAGAAATCACTCGCCACGCCACCGTACCGGTCCTGCTCGTCCGCGCCGGCTCGCCGGCGGCAACGCGGCGCGTGCCGCCCGAGCACTCCGCGATGTCTGTCTGACACTGGCGCCAGGGGCCTCGCGGGCGATGGTATGCTGCCCAGAGCGACGGGCAGCCCGTTGCTGGTTCGTTCCACCGGAGCGCTCGCATGGCGAAGCACGCAGCCACCTCGACCGGAGCCACACGCCAGTCGCGCACCTTGGCGGCCTACGAAGCAGCCCTGGAAATCGCGTCCGAGCTCGATCCGGACGCAGTACTGCAGCGAATCACCGACCTCGCCCGCAAGGTTG
>CBFGRG010000390.1:0-3844 GCA_965651105.1 uncultured bacterium
GCGGGGCTTGTCCCCGCCCTCACTGTGCCGCCCAGGCAGCGGCATGTGGACCACAAGCGGGAGCCGCCGAAGGAGCGGCGCTACGCACCCTGCGGCGGTAATTCATCCAGATGCCGAGTTGCCGGCCGGAGTCACCCCTTCAGGGCGCCCTCGGTGAGACCCGAGATGAAGTATCTCTGCAGGATCAGGAAGACGATCATGACTGGCACCAGCGTGATCACCGCGCCGGCCGCCATGATGTGGTAGAGCGTCTGGAACTGTTTCGAATACTGGATCAATGCGATGGTCAGCGTCTGAAAGTCCGGCAACGGCGTCAGGTAGACCAGCGGGATCATGTACGCGTTCCAAACGCCCATGAAGGTCAGCAGTACGACCGTCGCAACGGCCGGCCGAATGAGCGGGAAGGCGATGCGGTGATAGATCCCGAAATAGCTCTCCCCATCGAGCTCGGCCGAATCGTAGAGATCGCGCGGTACGGTGCGAAAGTGACTCAGCATCAGGAAGATGTTGAAAACCTGTCCGCCGGCCGTCATCACCAGGATCACCGCCAGGAGCGCCTTGCCATCTCCGACGAGGTGCAGCGATCGGTTGACGTAAAAGGTCGGGATGATCAGCATCTCGCCCGGAATCAACAGCGTCACCAGCAGTGCGAAGAGGATCACCTGCTTGCCCGGGAAGTTCGAACGTGCCAGCGCGTAGGCGCACATCGACGTGGTGAAGATCGTCAGCGCCATCACGACGGCGGTGACCAGCGCCGTGTTGAACGCGGCACGCGGCACGTTCATCGAGTTCCAGATTTCGACGTAATTGTTCCAATTGGGACTGCTGACCATCAGGGACGTGCCAGAGGTGAAGACACTGCGCTGGTCGCGCAGTGATGTCGCCAGCATCCACAGGAACGGGTAGATGCAGATGGCCATATAGAGCAGCAACAGGCCATAGCGAAGCACCAGGGAGGCTCCGCCGACGACCTGCCGCCGGACCTTGTCCGGCTCCTCTGCGCGTGTGATCGATTCGTTGTCGATGCGCGGCGACGTCGCCGACATCTGTTCGGTGATCATGCCGCTCTCCTGTCCTGCAACCGGTTGATCCACTGCTGGATCAGCACGACCGCGCAGATGATGAGTCCAAGTCCAATCGCGACCGCCGAGCCGTAACCGACCTGCGGCATCGAGGTCGCCCCGGCCAGGCCGCCACCGCCAAACGACGTGTAACGGAACATGTAGAGCACCATCGTGGTGGTGGAGAACCCAGGGCCGCCACCGGTCATCACGGCGAAGTAGTCGAAGACCTTGAGGGAGCCGGCCAGCGAGAGGGTGATGATGATCGCCGTCATTGGCCGAATCACCGGGACCTCGATGTGGAGGAAGCGATCGCGCGCGGTGGCGCCATCGACCTTGGCGGCGTCATAGAGATCCCGCGGAACGGTCTGCAAGGCAGCCAGGAAGAACACCATGTTGATGCCAAGGTCGTGCCAGACGGCGATACCGGAAACGGTCCAGAAGGCCGTGTTGCGCTCGCCGAGGAAGGCGATTGGCTTGTCGATGATGCCGAGATTGACGAGCACCTCGTTGAAGGCGGCGCCCGGCAATGGGGAGAAGAAGAAGGTAAATGCGAGCGAGACGACAGCGATGCTGGTGACGACCGGCATGAAGCCGATAGCGCGGAAGATCGTGACGCCACGAATACCGGAGTTGAGTGTCACCGCGAGGATCAGCGCGAGCGGCAGCTCGAAGACGAGCTTGATCAGGGCGTAGAGAAGCGTGTTCCACACCGCTCCCCACCAGTAACTGTCCTGCACCAGACGAGTGTAGTTTTCCAGCCCGATGAACTCGGCGTCGAAGACGCTGGTGATGCCATCCCAGTTCAGCGTCGAGGTGTAGAAGACATACCCGATGGGAAACAGCATGTAGACGAGAAACAGCAGGATGGTGGGAAGGCACATCAGGTACGCAACCCGGTGCGTCCTCCAGGTTTGGGCAATCGCTGCCATGTACGAGACCCCCGATATTGCGCTCGACGTGCCCAGAGACCGAGAAGACCGGCGATCGTCGCGAGGTCGCGAAGCGGCCGGTCCTCTCGGCTTGCAGGCGCCTCCCCGGTGGCGGGGGCGCTCCTGCTACGACTCTGGCGTCCAGTTCAGCGGATCCCAGTCCGCGATGTGGAAGTCATCCGCGTTGAGCAGACCATCGGCAACGGCCTGTTCGTAGGCGGTGTTGTACTGATCGGTGACGTCCTGCAGCGCCTGGTCCATGGTGTCCGGCTCGTCGAAGATGGTCTGGTAGACCGTCACCCAGTCCGGTGTCTGCTGCGGCAGCTCGGGCTCCGGTGGCGGAACCTGCTCATCTTCGGTCGGGGCGAGCAGGCTGACGCCTCGGACCTCGGAATCGCCGGTGTTGGCGTCGGCGACGCCCATCACACCCATGCCCTTTTCGTACATTTCCGTCATGACCTCGACGGAATAGAGCCACTTGAGGAACTCCCAGCACTCTTCCGGGTACTCGGTTTGCGCCGAGAAGGTGTAGCGATCGCCCGGGTTGTATCGCTTGGTCTTGCCGGCACGGCCCGAATCGGGCAGGGGCAGGTAGGCGGTCTCCCAGTCTTCTGTCGAGGTGAACTGGTCGTTGAACACGCCGGGGTTCCAGGAGCCGCCGACAATCATGCCGGCCATGCCGATCGAGAACTGCTGGCGCGCATCGTCATCCGTGAGCGTGTGGACGCCGGGGAAGAGCCCACCCGCCTGCTCCATCTCGATGTAGAGGTTCAGCATGTCCTTGGTCGGCTGCTGGGTGAAGTCGTACGCGTTTTCCGCCCAATTGAACTTGTAAGCGCCTGCGCCAGTAGCGAAGAACTCGACGATCATTTCCCAGACCCACGGGTACTTGTCGCCGAAGATGGTGCCATAGGCGCCACCGCTGTTTTCGGAGATCTGGTTGGAGTACTCGAGCATTTCCGACCAGGTCGTTGGCGGAGCGTCGGGGTCGAGCCCCGCATTCTCGAAGACCGTGCGGTTGTAGTAGAGGCGCATCGTTTGCGCATACATCGGCAGGCCGTAGGTCTCGCCGTTCCAGATCCCGTTGTTCTCGACGAAGGCTCCCGAAACGAAGCTGTCGCGCAAGTCGGGCTCGGCCTCGAGAAGCTCGGTGAGCGGCGCCGGCCAGCCTGCTTCCACCTGCTGCCGCGGCTGGTTCATGTTGAACATGTCGGGTGGTGTGCCCGACTCGAACGCGAGCTTGAGCTGGTCGGGGTATTCATCGGCGAAAATCTGCATCTCGATCGTTACGCCCGTCTCGTCGGCGTAGCGTTGGAAGAGCTCTTCCTTCACCGCCCTGTCATGGCGCTGGTTGGACATCCAGGTCAGGGTCACGTCCTGCTTCGCGGCCGTGTGGTAGTGCACCACCGGCATGCCAGCAAAGCTGACGCCTACCGCGAGCGCCGACCCGCGCTTGGCGAATTGACGGCGCGACATGCCGTGGGATCGCTTGTACGACATTCAATGCTCCTGTTCCCGGCCCACGTCCGAGCCGGCTGTAGAATCGTCGTGGCCCGGAGTCCCGAGCAACCCAAATAATTCGATTTCGCTTTTCCGTCGACGTGGCACCACTATATCAGCGGCTCCGGCAATGTCAATGGGAGCGCTCTCACAATCGGGTCATTCCGTTGCAATTCGGCGTAATTTCGGCCCCGAATGAGTGGTTCGGGATCCATTGACACGAAGCGACGAGGGCGGGAATAACCCCTCGCCCTCGTCGCAGGCATCAGATTCACGATCACGCGCCCTGGGCGACGACCTCCGGCGTGGGAGCCCCGGTCGGCCGGATCGCAAGCTCGGTTTCGCTGTCGA